>NZ_JBQKKM010000009.1:0-125421 GCF_052116745.1 Niallia sp. Sow4_A1
AAACGAATAAGAAAATCAAAAAAATAATTCAAAGTCAACTTGAACAGTGGATCGCTGGCCTTCCTAATTATATCAAGGCTTATTTGCCGATATCACTCTGCGAAAGTTGAGTTATTAGATAAAGAAATAAAGACGAAAGCGATTAATACACATGAGGAATAAGAAATCATAGGTTAGAAAGGATTTTTTCCCGAGAATAGGAACGAGAATGGAAAATAACTAAATAGAAGATCTGTAAGAGCGAATAATTATCAAAAGTGGTTTTCATTCCCTCAGTGAACTGTGAAGAGACTCGGCGCTCTCCCCATGCAAAGCGAGCGGTCATACCAGAAATAGTGTATTTTAGCTGCGCGTAATAGCAACTTCAGGAACATTATTTTCAAAAAAAGCCAAACAATTATACGAAGGTTTCGTGTAATTGTTTGGCTATAACTTGGGCTGGAGTACCTACGCCCCAGCCTCTTCTCATTTCCTAAAAATTCATATTATCTGCTACCTTTAATATAAGGTACACCAGAAGCTTTCGGTGCATCTGCGCGACCAATAAAGCCAGTTAACGCAATAATCGTTAATACGTATGGTGCAATTAATAGATATACACTTGGAATGCTTTCTAAGAATGGTAAGCTGCTTCCAACAATACTTAAGCTCTGAGCAAAGCCAAAGAAAATCGCTGCACCCATTGCACCCAGTGGATTCCATTTTCCGAAAATAAGGGCAGCAAGTGCCATGAACCCTTGTCCACTAATTGTAGCGTGTGTAAAATCATTCGTAATAGACTGGGCAAATACCCCACCGCCAACTCCGCCAAAAGCACCTGACAGAATAACTGCGATATAGCGCATTTTTATTACGTTAATTCCCATCGTATCTGCTGCCATAGGATGTTCCCCAACAGAACGTAAACGCAAACCAAACGGCGTTTTATACATCACATACCATGCAATAATTGCAACTATAATTGCTAAGTAAGAAGTCCAATACGTGTTAGAGAAAAATAAATCACCTATCACAGGGATATCCTTTAATATCGGAATATCAATTTTTTTAAAGCTATAACGAATGGTACCTGTTTGTCCTTTTCCATCATAAATTAATTTCACTAAAAACATTGCTAGTCCAGCAGCAAGCAAGTTAATCGCTACACCAGAAACGGTTTGATCGGCACGAAATGTGATACTTGCCACGGCATGTAGCACAGAGAAAATCGCACCAACAACCATTGCAACAAGCAATGAAATCCAAGGTGTCCAATCACCAAGACTATCTGCAAAAGTTAAGTTAAACACAATGGAAGAGAAAGCCCCCATAACCATTAAACCTTCTAATCCAATATTTACAACTCCAGCTCGTTCGGAAAAGTTACCGCCGAGTGCAGTAAATATTAGTGGAGCAGCAAACAATAGCGAAGAGGGTATGACAATTAATAAAACATCCATTAATCCCATTTACTTCTCCCCCTTTTTACTTTTATTTTTACTTAATCTGTCCAGGAATAAGCGAATCATGTAGCTTGAAGCAACAAAGAATACAATTAAAGCAATGATGATATCCACCATCTCATTTGGAACACCCGCTTCAAGTGGCATATTTAATGCTCCTACTTTTAAGAAACCGAATAAGCAAGCAGCTAGCAAGATTCCCACAGGGCCATTTGCTCCAAGCAAGGCAACGGCAATTCCATCAAATCCTACACCTGTAAATCCACCTTTATTACTTACATATTCAAAGGTTCCTAAACCTTCCATCGCTCCTGCAAGACCTGCAAAAGCACCAGAGATAACCATGGATAGAATAATGTTGCGATTTACGTTCATTCCAGCATACTGAGATGCATTTTGGTTAAAACCAACCGATTTTAACTCATATCCTTTTACCGTCTTTTCTAAAATAACCCACATTAGAATCACACAGCCGATGGCGATTAAAATTCCCCAATGAAGGCGAGAATAGTCGGTAATGCTAGCTAAAAAATCAGAGCGCAAGCTAGCAGATGGTGGAATCGTTTCTGTACGGTCTGCCTTATCTGTTAGGACATTTCGAATTAAATAATTGGATACATGTAACGCAACATAGTTCATCATAATACTTACGATAACTTCATGAACTCTAAATCTTGCCTTTAAGAATCCTGGCACAAATGCCCAAAGGGCTCCAGCAACTGCGGCCGCTAATACAGCAAGTGGCAAGTGAATGATTTTTGGTAAATCAAAAGCAATCCCTACCCAAACTGCAGCAAGCCAGCCAACGATTAATTGTCCTTCTACCCCAATATTAAATAGTCCGGTACGAAAAGCGAAGGCAACTGCAAGACCTGCAAGAATCAATGGTGTAATTTGACGAACAACTTCTCCAGTGAAATAGATTTCGCCAAATGCACCATTCCATAGCGCAGTATATGCGTCTACAGGATTGTATCCTGTTGCAAGCATTATAATTGTACCAACAATAACCCCTAATAATACGGAAATAATCGGAATGCTAATTTTCTTTATTGTATTAGACATTATTTCTCCACACCCACTTTTTTAGCTTTCGATCCTGCCATTAATAGCCCTAATTCTTGTTCTGTTGTTGTTTTTGGATCCACAGTTGCAATGATTTTCCCGTCGAAAATAACTGCGATTCGATCACTCACATTTAAAATTTCATCTAATTCGAAAGAAATTAACAAGACTGCCTTTCCTTTATCTCGTTGTTCAATTAAACGTTTATGGATAAATTCAATCGCACCAACATCCAGTCCTCTCGTTGGCTGAGCTGCTATAAGCAAATCAGGATCACGATCTACTTCTCTACCAATTATCGCTTTTTGCTGATTTCCGCCAGAAAGAGCTCTTGCAGGTGTGTGAATACTTGGTGTTCTCACATCAAATTCTTCAATTAATTCACTTGCTTTTTTCTCCATTTCTGTTTGATTCAAGAAGCCATAATTAGAAAATGGTCTTTTATAATACGTTTGCAATGCCATATTTTGGCCAATCGAAAAATCAAGTACTAAACCATGTTTATGTCTATCTTGCGGGATATGGCCAATGCCACTTTCCGTTATTTTACGTGGTGTTAGGACACTAATATCCTTACCGTTAAGGGTGATGCTGCCATTATTTTTTTTCATTAAACCAGTAATTGCCTCAATCAATTCAGACTGACCATTTCCGTCTACTCCAGCAATTCCGACAATCTCCCCTGCTTTTACATCTAGGTTGAGAGAATTCACTACATGAACACCACGATTGTCTTTCACCGTTAAATCAGAAATTTTTAATACCGTATCTTTCGGATTTGGGGCTTTCTTTTCTGTTTTAAAGGAAACTTCACGACCAACCATTAAATTTGCAAGCTCATTTGGGTTTGTATCTTTAACATTATATGTGCCGATACCTTCCCCTTTTCTGATAACGGTCACTCGGTCACAAACTTCCATAATTTCTTTTAATTTATGAGTAATTAAGATAATGGACTTTCCTTCTTCAATTAACTTGCGGAAAATGCCAATTAATTCTGTAATTTCCTGTGGTGTTAAAACAGCTGTCGGTTCATCAAAAATTAAAATTTCTGCACCGCGATATAAAGTTTTTAAAATCTCTACTCTTTGTTGCATCCCTACAGAAATATTGGCAACTTTTGCTTTCGGATCTACCGCTAGGCCATATCGCTCAGAGATTTCCTGCACTTCTTTTTCTGCTTTTTTTAGATCGATTTTTCCTTTGCTAACTGTTTCTTTTCCTAAAATAATGTTTTCCGTTACTGTAAAGGTATCAATCAACATAAAATGCTGATGGACCATTCCAATTCCTAAATCATTAGCAATATTCGGATTTGAAATATTAACGACTTTCCCACGCGCACGAATTTCGCCTTTTTCTGGTTGATATAACCCAAAAAGTACGTTCATAAGCGTAGATTTTCCTGCACCATTTTCCCCTAAAAGCGCGTGAATCTCACCTTTTTTAACTTGAAGGGTGATATTGTTGTTTGCAACAATACCAGGGAATTCTTTTCGAATATTTAACATCTCGATTACATATTCCATCTAATCCACTCCTTCTTACTTGCCTTACAAATTATAAAGCTAAAAAATACGTATGATGTCAAAGAAATAATGTTCTAAAACCATCCACAAAGAAATTATGTAATTTTATACCACGATAATTTCATCCTATAAAATTTTTAATAAAGACTAGAATAATACTTCTACTCTTTAGTTAAAATTCTATTTTTTGTCGTAAAAAAGGAATAAGTGTTTGCAATGCAAACCACTTATTCCTGGAAAATTAGCATATGCTATTTACTCAACAGTATCAGGAACAGTGTACTCACCGTTTTTAATTTTTGCAGTCCATTCTTCAACAGCTGCATCGATTTCTGCTTTGTTTTCTACTTCTTCATTGATTGCTGCAAGTCCAACACCATCTTCTTTTAAGCCGTAAACAGTAGTTTCGCCACCAGGGAAATTACCTTCTTTTGCTTTTGTAGAGATATCTTGTACTGCAGTTGAAACACCTTTTAATGCTGAAGTTAACACAATGTTATGATCCCCAACAGCACCTTCAGCTGATTGATCAGAGTCAACTCCGATTGCCCAGATGTATTTTTCAGGATCTTTTTCTTTTAAATCACGTGCTTCAGAGAATAATCCAGCACCAGTACCACCTGAAGCATGGAATACTACATCTGCACCAGAAGAGTACATTTTACTTGCAATTGTTTTACCAATTTCAGGTTTATCAAAAGCACCAGCATATTGTACATCTACTTCAATATCAGGGTCTACTGCTTTAACTCCATCAACAAATCCAGCTTCGAAGCGACCGATAACTTCTCCTTCAACCCCACCGATAAAACCGATTTTCTTCGACTCTGTAGCATGGGCAGCTGCTACACCAGCTAAGAAAGCAGCTTCTTGCTCTTTAAATGTAATACTTGCTACATTTGGTTGATCTACTACAGCGTCAACGATTGCAAAATGAGCATCTGTTTGTTGTTGAGCAATTTCTGAAATTGCACCTTCCATCATAAATCCAATACCAAATACTAAATCATTACCTTGGCGAGTTAAGCTATTTAAATTAGTAGCATAATCTGCATCTGACTGTGATTGTAGGTAATCAATACCATTACCTTTTGAAAGACCATTGTCTTCACCAAACGCTTGTAAACCTTCCCAAGCAGATTGGTTGAATGATTTATCATCAACTCCACCGACATCTGTTACCATTGCAACTTGAAATGAGTCTTTCTCTTTATCATCCTCTGCTGCATTGTCGTTACCTTTGTCATTACTTCCACAAGCACTTAATACAGTACCAGCAGCTAATACTAAAGATAGTGCTAAGCCAAATTTACGCTTCTTCAAAGCTTGTACCCCCTAGATTTTTTGTAATTTAAAGAACGTTTGTGATTAGTTTGTCCAGCCTTTACGAATAAATTCGTTTTCTTAATACTTGAAAGCTAAACTTATCTGATCGAAAGTAATTTACTGAATAAAGAATCGGTTCATCCTTCTCATCATAGTGCATCTGCTTTAGAACAAGCAGAGCAGTTTCGGGCTCACATTGCAGAATGGGAGATATTTTCTCGTGATATCCAATTGGTTCGATTTGTGCAACAGCGTATGTAATATGTCTTTGACTATCCGATTCCAAGAATTGAAAGATCGATTCTTGATCGTATGAAAAACGTTCAGGTAAGATTTTCTGTGGCAATTTATCAATACAATAAACAACCGGTTCGCCATTAGCTGTTCGAACTCTTTCAATAACGAGTAGTTCTTCCTCTTGCACAGTAGAGAAGCGTGTCGTATCTTCTTCAGTGGCAAACATCGTGTTTGAACTTAGAAATATGGTGCCTGGATTCATTCCTGCCTGCTTAATCATATTCGTGACACTATTCAATTGTTCGATGCCAGAATTAAACAATGGTTTACTGTTAACAAAAGTGCCAACGCCATGTCTTCTGACAATCACATTTTCTTCTTCTAATGTACGTAATGCCTCTCTTAAAGTGGCACGACTTACACCTAGAGTCTTTGCAAGCTCGAATTCTGAGGGGAATTTTTCTTTTTCTTTGAATATTCCCTTCTGAATATCTTTCTTTAGACGATCAACCACTTGCAAATATAAATGTCTCGTATCCGATTTAATTAGCATATGATGTTCCTCCAAACATTTCTAAGACATCAGACCTCTGATGTTCAATCATTCCTACTAATCGAAAATACTATAACACTTTTTGACTAATAAATAAATAGACTTTTAAGAATTTCGTCGAAAAAAAACAGAAATGAGGGATTGTTCGGAAATCAATCGGTTTCATTTGTATATTCCTGTAAAAATTCCAGGCATTTCTACTCTTTTTCTTCCGCCACTCGAAGGATTGTTCCGAATATACGATAAAAAGAGAACCTGAAATAGGCTATACTATTTCAGGTTCTCTTCTTAAATATGATTATTTTCTATCTAATTTAAACAAAAATTTTCATACTAAAACTGCTAGGATTTTATTTAATCCATACTAATTTAGCTTGTTCTTTACTGGATGTTCATTTCTTCCGACCCCTTTGGAATAAGGACGTTTCTCGGTTTACTACCTTCATATGGTCCTACTACTCCGCGAGCTTCCATCTCATCAATTAATCTTGCCGCTCTTGTATAGCCGATACGGAATCTTCTTTGTAGCATACTGACAGAAGCTGTTTGCATTTCAACGATTAATTCCACCGCATCATTATACAATTCATCTTCAACTGCCCCTGTAACTTCGACAATTTCATCAGGAATCATTTCTTCTTGATATTGTGCTTTCTGCTGTCCAATTACAAAGTCAACTACTTCCTCTACTTCCTCATCTGATAGGAAAGCACCTTGCACCCTAACCGGTTTACTAGCCCCATAAGGGAAAAATAACATATCTCCCCTTCCTAATAGCTTTTCTGCTCCACCCATATCTAAAATCGTGCGTGAGTCTGTTTGAGAGGATACGGCGAACGCAATTCGAGATGGTATATTCGCTTTGATAACACCTGTGATGACATCAACAGAAGGACGTTGTGTTGCAATAATAAGATGGATACCCGCTGCACGAGCCATCTGAGCAAGTCTCGTAATGGCATCTTCTACATCAGACGATGCTACCATCATTAAGTCAGCAAGCTCGTCCACAATCACAACAATAAATGGAAGAAGTGGCTGCTTTTCCTGTTCTTCTGCATTAATGCGTTTTATATATTCATTATAGCCTTCAATATTTCTTGTGCCCGTATGGGAAAATAAATCATATCTTCTTTCCATCTCACTTACTACCTTCATCAATGCTTGCGATGCTTTTTTCGGATTTGTCACAACAGGTGCAAGCAAATGAGGCACCCCATTATACACATTCAATTCCACCATTTTTGGGTCAATCATCATCAATTTTACTTCATGAGGCTTTGCTCTCATTAAAATGCTTGTAATGATTCCATTAATGCAGACTGATTTTCCGCTTCCCGTTGCTCCGGCAACAAGTAAATGAGGCATCTTATTTAATTCTGCACATACTGCTTCACCTGTTATATCCCGTCCAAATGCAATCATCAGCTTGGAATCTGGCTTATCATTTTTACTAGATTCCAACACTTCTCTAAGGGAAACGACAGCAACTTCTGAATTTGGCACTTCTATCCCGATTGCTGATTTCCCAGGAATCGGCGCTTCAATCCGAATATCCTTTGCTGCTAATGCTAATGCTAAATCATCACTTAAATTGACAATTTTACTTACTTTTACCCCTTCACTTGGATGAACTTCATACTTTGTTACAGCAGGACCTAAATGAACCTCTGTCACTCTTGCTTTTACACCAAAACTATGAAAGGTTCTTTCTAGTTTAGCAGCATTTGCATGGATTTGTTCATATTCCCCACTCTGATCTGCTTTTCTTGGTAGCTTCAATAGTTTTAATGGAGGAAGCTTATAATCTTTATTTTCTAGTTCTGTAAATGTTATTGGAACAACAACATCCTCTTCATCCAGCGGTTCTTCCGTCTTTGAAACAGGCTCTTCCTGAATGATTTCATCTTGATATGCTCTCTCTGCAAATGTGTTGATAATTGGCTCTTGTATGTAGGGCTCTTCTTCTTGCGGAGTATTCACGATAATCTGCGGACTCGTATTTTCCTCCTGCTGATTGCTTTCTTTCTTTGCTTGTTTATCCGCTTGGCGTTTTTCCTTATTTTTTTGCATGGATTCTTTCCAATCTTTCAAATCCTGCACAAACGCCGACCATTGATCCTGAATAAAATTCCAAATACCTGATAATACCTTTTTAAAGGCACCACTTAAAGTTTTGCCTGTCAATAAGATAAAGCCAATCACAATCACAATAAAGCTGATGATTTGTGTACCTACTGTATCAAATAAATAATGGAATAGGGCAAATAAAACGGCTCCTATCATTCCACCACCAAGATCAATATTCGTAGCTTGTTTATCTACTTCCATCCAAAATAATTCCCATGTGTTATAAATTACACTTGGATTCGTAAAAGCTCCTTGACTGGCCAACAGTTTAAATAATGTCACATGGCTTAATAACAAAATAGCTGCAACAATTAAATAGATGCCATTCAATTTAGTATGAAACATATATGGTTTTTCTCGTTTCCACATTAAATAACCACCGTATACGATTAGTCCAATCAGACAAAGCATATACCACTCTCCGAAGAAGAAACGGAAAAAGGATACCATTGTTGCACCAACTGCACCAAGCTGTAGAATGGAGATAAAACTCAACGCCATAATGACAAGTGCTGCAAGTTCATATTGTATTGTTAATTTTAGCGCTTGTTTTTGTCTTTTTTTTCTTCTCTTCCTTTTCGCCATTTTATATCACCTAATATAATCATTTGTAATAAAGAAGCAGCCTTTAGGCTGCTTCTTTATTGATTACTATATTATACCATAGTTTAGAAAAAACAGATTATATGTTTGGAATTTTTGTTCCGGGCTGCATGCCTATATGGAGAAAATGACTAGGGTCAGTGCTAAGCACTCTCACCACTTCTAATTCATTTGCTTCATTTTTTGCTACTAATATAGGTATTCCATTATAATTTATAACTTGTTGCTTTTCATATATGTCTTGACTCATTGGAAAAATCAATTCTTCTGGCATCATTGTATACATAATCATTGAATAATCCCTTCTGTCTGTTCTTTATTTGCATCAATTAACTCATTGAGCTTTTTCATTGCATTTCCTACCCCACCAACATCATCTATAAGCCCCGAAGTAACAGCATCTATCCCAATTACATTTGTTCCAATATCTCTTGTTAAATTACCTTTTGCAAACATAAGATCTTTGAAATCTTCTTCGGTTATTTTGGAATGTTTTGTAACAAAATTAACGACTCTTTCTTGCATTTTATCTAAGTACTCAAATGTTTGAGGCACTCCAATAACGAGCCCTGTTAATCGTATTGGATGTATGGTCATCGTTGCAGTTTCTGCAATATAAGAATAATCACAGGATACAGCGATTGGTACACCGATAGAATGTCCTCCACCTAAGACAAGAGAAACAGTTGGTTTAGAAAGAGATGCAAGCATTTCGGAAATAGCTAACCCAGCTTCTACATCTCCTCCAACTGTATTTAAAATAACCAGTACCCCTTCGATTTTCGGGTTCTGTTCAATTGCAACAATTTGCGGAATTAAATGCTCATATTTCGTCGTTTTATTTTGAGGTGGTAATTGTAAGTGTCCTTCAATTTGACCAACAATCGTTAAACAATGTATTTTGGAATCCTGAGAAAGCTGTGGGACATTGGTTTGACCCAACTGTTGGATTTTTTCCATTAAACCACCTGTTGGTTTATCCTCTTTCGGCTGTTCTTCAGGCTGATTATTATTATTTACGGAAACCATGATGTTCTCCCTTCCTAAAACCATAATAATATTAGTATGAAGCGAGAGACACTATTTCATGCGGTTGAAATCAAAAGACAAATCGGGTTTATAGTAATGATGGAAGGAACAGCATTATAAAAGGGGTTATTTGAATCAATAGACGGGGAGCATTGCTATGGATGTATTTTTATAGGGAGGGCTTGGAATAGTGGAGGGGTTTTAGCTATTATGAGCACTGCCTTTTTCTGGATGTCTCGATATTATGTGGTTAGATTTTCTTGATGAACACCATTTTATCTCACCTCTCACCACATAATGGTTTTCATCTGCCTTTTGAACACCTCTTTTTCTTTCTTCTCTCCATATTAAAGCGTTCATCTCTTTATCTGTTTACTAAGCCATTCCTCCATTACAAAAAAACAGCCCCCTAACAAAGGAGGCTGTAACTTTTATTTTCTAACTGGTTTTACTTCCATAATAATCGGCAGAATCATTGGTCTGCGTCTTGTTTTTTCATATAGGAATTGGTTTAATGTGTCTCTTATATCTTGCTTTATACCAGTCCAGTCAAAACTGTCCTTGCTGATGCTTTTTTCGACAATATCTCTTACTCGGTCAGACGCTTCTTCAAGTAATTTCTCTGATTCGCGAACATATACAAATCCTCTTGTAATAATTTCTGGACCAGCAGAAATCTTTCTCTCTATCTTATTTAAGGTTACGACAACTGTTAAGATACCATCCTGTGACAATAGCTTACGATCTCTTAGGACAATATTGCCGACATCGCCAACACCACTGCCATCAATTAATACATTGCCTGCTGGAATCTTTCCACCCACTCGAAGTGTATCTTCTTTGTATTCAAGAACCTCTCCTTGTTCAGGAAGATAAATATTTTGAGGAGCAACCCCACATTCGACCGCAATTTTTTCATGGGCTTTTAATAAACGATATTCACCATGGATTGGCAAGAAAAATTTCGGCTTCATCATATTAATCATGAATTTTAATTCTTCTTGGCTGCCGTGATTGGAGCTATTAAATGTTTTATAGCCTGCAAGAAGTGTTGCACCAGCTCTATATAGTTTATCAATTGTTTTTCCGACAAACACTTCACTGCCTAAGAAAGAAGATGCTGCAAATAACACGGTATCCCCTTGCATAATGCTCACTTGCTTATGATTTTTTCTCACCATTTTTTGTAGGGCTTCAATTGGCTCCCCTTTTGTTCCAGTTGTGATAATGACCATTTGATCCTGTGCATACTCTTGAAGCTCATTGTAGGTAACGATTGTTTCCTCATCTACTACTAAATACTGGTTCTTTATCGCAATCTGCAATACTCTTTGTAAATTTTTTCCGATAATGGCAACTTTGCGATTCGTTTTCTCTGCAGCGTCAATGATATGCTGAATTCGATTTAAGTCTGTTGCAAAACACGCTGCAATGACTCGGCCGTTAGTTTGTAAAAAGGCGTCAATTAAGCTTTGCGTTACGACAAAGTCTGTAGTTGAATAGCCTGGTTTATCTGCATTTGTACTATCAGATAATAATGCTAAAACGCCTTCTTCTCCAATTTTTGCCATCTCGCCATACTCGGGCTTATATAAATCACTTGCTGTCTGGTCAAATTTGAAATCTCCTGTATGTACGATTGCACCTTCTGATGTATGAATAACGATACCAATACTATCTGGGATACTATGATTCGTCTTAAAGAAGGACACTTTTGATGAAGCAAACGTAAGAACTGATTTAGAGGTAATAATTTCAAATTGTGCTTGTCCTTTGAAATCCTGCTCTTTCATCTTTTCCTTTGTTAGTTCAGCTGTTAAAAGAGTCGTAAAAACGGGCACGTCCAAATCTCTTAATATATAAGATAAACCTCCTATATGGTCTTCATGTGCATGGGTTAAGAAAATCCCTTTTACTCTGTCTTTGTTTTGCTTTAAATACGATATATCCGGAATAACGATATCAATCCCCAGCATTTCATTTTGTGGATACATTAATCCAGCATCAATTACAAATATGTCTTCATCCACTTCGACTACAAACATATTTTTTCCGTTCTCGCCCACTCCACCGAGTGCAACGAGCTTTATTTTTTCATTCTTCATAAATTTTTGTTTCCTCCTATGTTGAGTTAAGCCGACCATTGATCAGTTATGCTTATTATACTTGATGTTTAAAAATGTTTACAACCAATTTTATGAAATCTTCTTTTTTAAAAATGTTTTTTTCAGAAAATAAAGCATTTCCATTATTGGATTTTTCCTTATTTTATCGGCTTTTCCATAGTAATAATCATTTTTTAACGCTTATTTGACTTAAATTTAAAAATAGAAATAACGATTACAACAAAGAAACAGGCTAAACATGCCATGATGCTAATTCGATTTGCTTCATCAAACAAGAAACTGATACTAATAATAGCTAAACAAATAACCGTAATTATAGGTATGTACGGATATCCCCAAATTTTAAAGCTTGGTTCAAACGGATAAGATTTTCGAAGCTTTACTTGGGCTAAACAAATAGTAATCCAAACAATCGAAACGACAAAACCTGGGAATGCCATAAGCAAAGCGAATACTTCCTCTTGCTTTACTAACGCAATCATGGAGCCAGCAATTAAAATAATAGCTGTAAGCATTAAACTATATAAAGGAACTCCATTTTTATTTACCTTGCTGAACGCCTTTGGTCCTTGTCCTTCTAACGCAAGAGAATACATCATTCTTGTACAACCATATATACCCGAATTCGCCGCAGATAACACCGCAATAATCAAGACAAAGTTCATAATATGAGCTGCGCCAGATAATCCTGAAATAGTCAGCACTTGTACAAATGGACTAGAAGCATCATTTAGCTTATTCCAAGGAATAAGACCACATATAATTAATATTGGTAGTGTGTAAAATAATATGATTCGTAAGATAAAGCTTTTAATTACTTTCGGTAGTATTTTCTCTGCATCTTTTGCTTCTGTTACGGTAACCCCAATAAGTTCAGAGCCACCATAGGAAAACATAACAATTAATAATGCTGAAAAGACAGGCATCCAGCCATTTGGGAAAAACCCACCGTTTTCTGTGTAATTTTGCAAATAATTGGTTTCGCCAGATGGAATAATACCGAATAAAACAGCTGCTCCTAGAATAATAAAGAGAATAATCATCCCAATTTTAATTCCTGCAAACCAAAACTCAAATTCACCATAATTTTTCACATTCATTGTATTTACAGCGATTAAAATAATGGAACAAATAATGCTTAATATCCAAAGTGGTACGTCTGGTAACCAAAATTGTAAAAAGCTTCCGGCTACAACAACCTCAATCACGCATACAGCAAGCCATAAAATGCAATACATCCAGCCAATGATGAATGCCATTCGATCGCCAAAAGCTTTTCCGATAAAGCCTTTCATATTTGTATTTGGATAAATAATCGCCATTTCCGCAATGCTTCCCATTACTACGAGTAATAATAGCCCTGCAAATATGTATGTAAAGATAACGCCTGGGCCAGCAATCGATACGGTTTCGCCGCTTCCTTTAAATATTCCAGTACCAATAGCTCCTCCCATTGCCATTAAACTGATATGTCTTGGCAATAAATTTTTCTGTAACTTATTATTCGTCATACTTTCTCCTCCGTACTTCTTCCATTTACTTGCAATTAAGATTTTTCCATAAATCGAACATTTACTATGTATCCAATCATAATCAATTACTGGATTAGAAACAAGTTCTTCTTATTATGGAATCAAACAAAAAAGTCAGAAGAGCTAGTTATCTCACGGTGGAACGAACCAATTTTAGCATTGGTACATTCTTAGTAATAAGAGATAGCTGAACTCTTCTGACTAGTAACATTCTTTTAACCTTGCAAAACAAGCTGTTTTATCATGTTAATCCTAATTGCGGATAAAGACTAACACCTTATAAAAATTCTGCTAGTTCTTTGCGTTCTTCCTCTGTTAAAGGAACTAATGGTAATCGAACAGAACCAACATCAAATCCTTTTAATTGAAGCGCCGTTTTTACAGGCACAGGGTTAGGTGCTTTAAATAAGGCTAACATAAGCGGAAGTAATTTCTGATGCATTTTTGAAGCTTCCTCTATATTCCCAGCTAAGAAAGAATTCACCATTTCTTTCATTTCTTTGCCGATAATATGGGACGCAACAGAGATTATTCCTGTTCCCCCTACAGATAATAACGGTAATGTTAAACCGTCATCGCCACTGTAAACGTAAAAATCATCTGGGGTTGACGCAATAATTTTCGTGATGTTATTTAAATTTCCGCTAGCTTCTTTTACTGCTACTATATTTTCAATTTCAGACAATCGAATAATAGTATCTGGTTCAATATTAACAACAGAACGACCTGGAATATTATATATCATAACGGGTAGTTTTGTAGATTCTGCAACTGCTTTAATATGCTGAAACAATCCCTCTTGGTTTGGCTTGTTATAGTATGGTCCAACTACCATAACAGCGTCCACACCTGCAAGTTCAGCTTGTTTCGTCAATTCGATGGACTCATATGTGTTATAACTACCTGTTCCTGCAACAATTGGAACTCTCTTTTCCACTACCTTTACCACATGTTTAAATAACGCAATCTTCTCTTGTTTGGATAATGTGGGTGATTCTCCAGTTGTACCAGCTACTACTAAAGAATCCGTTCCGTTTTCAATTAAATGATTAATCAACTGTGTTGTTTTTGGAAAATCTATATGTCCCTTGGCATCAAATGGTGTAATCATGGCCGTTGACACCCTACCAAATAAACCCATCGTTCCACTCCTATTCTCATCTCGATCTTGTCGTATCTATATCTATTCTATTCTTTTTCTAGCTCAAACGCATCATGTAGTACATTCACCGCGTTTACTAAATCATCCTGCTTCACAAGGACCCATATCGTTGCATGGCTATCAGCTGATTGTAGGATTCGAATTCCTTTATTTGATAGTGCCGTCACAATTTTAAATGTAACACCTGGTACACCGGCCATTCCAGCACCAACTACTGAAACTTTCGCACACTCTCTTTCCATAACAGGTTCGTAGCCCATATTTTCAAGAACAGCTATTGCTTTATTGGTCATTTCATTTGTTACGGTATAGACAACACTGTTTGGTGATATGTTGATAAAGTCGACACTTATTTCTTCATTTGCCATTGCTTTAAATACTTGTGCCTGCAAATCATACTGATCTTTTTTTGCAAATACTTTAATCTGTGTTACATTCGCTACATGCGCAATACCAGTAACAGGTCTTTCTTTAATGTCGCTACCTCTGTTCTCTGCATTACTAGATGTAACGAGGGTACCAGTACCTTTTGAATACGTAGAACGAATTCGAATTGGCACCTTTGCCTGCATCGCAATTTCCACTGCTCGCGGATGTATTACTTTTGCCCCTTGGTATGCCATATTACATACCTCTGAATACGTGACCACTGATAATGGTCGAGCATTTTCAGCAATTCTTGGATCAGCTGTCATAATTCCTTCTACGTCTGTGAATATATCAATATATTCTGCGTTTAGGGCAGATCCTAAAGCGGCTGCTGAAGTATCACTTCCGCCTCTTCCTAATGTTGTCGTATCTCCATTTAGTGCTGCTCCTTGAAAGCCAGCTACCACGACTACATCATGGTTTTCCAATTCTTGTAGAATACGGCTGCAGTCCATTTCCATTATTCTTGCATTCGTAAAATCATTATTCGTTTTAAATCCAGCTTGAGCACCTGTCAAAGCTGTAGCTGAAATCTGATTTTCTAGCAATAGCTGTGTGAACACAACACTTGAAATAATTTCGCCGCATGACATTAGCAAATCATTTTCTCTTCTGCTGATACTTGTTTCTGCTCCGCCAACTAATGATAATAGTGTGTCCGTTGCATATGGTTCTCCTTTACGGCCCATTGCTGAAACAACTACAACCACTTTATACCCTTCACTTAATGCATCTTTAATATGATCTTTTGCTTGAATTCGGCTTTTTTCATCTCTTACGGATGTTCCACCAAATTTTTGAACCATTATTTTCACAGTAAACACCTCTGAACACTTTCTAAATGAGTGTAAATATAAGGGTGCCTTTTTCTAGAACAATTGGAGGATTCTCAAAATCCTTAACTCTATAGATTAGATTCACCTCAGACATCATATTACTAGGAGGATCCCTTGTTGTTTGACTCTAGTTAAGCTTTGAGCCATTTAATTGTAGTATTCGTTAAAAAAAGGATCTCTTTCTTCTAAAAATACTCATTTGTTAAGAAAGACAAGATTTTGGAAACGATGCGTATATTGCTGTGTCCAAACTTGTACTTCCTGTATGTAGAAAAATTAGAACTCTACTTACAGGCATTTTCCTGCATTCTAATCCTTTTTAAGTCTTGCCTTTCTTAATTTACTTATACAAGTCCTAATTTAATTAGGCTTTCTGCGATTTGAACAGAGTTCCATGCGGCACCCTTTAATAAGTTATCTGATACTACCCACATATGAAATCCGTTCTTCACGTCTAAATCTTGACGAATACGTCCGACAAAAACATCATTGCTCCCTACACAATCTGCAGGCATTGGATAGATTTGATTATTCGGATCATCTTGTAGCACAATGCCAGGAGAAACTTGTAATAACTCTTTTATTTCTGAAGCTGTTACTTGGTCATTGTCTAATTCAAAATAAATAGATTCAGAATGACCTGTTGCAACTGGTATACGTACACATGTTGCCGCAACTTTTAAGTCCTCTGCATGCATGATTTTCTTTGTTTCGTTAATCATTTTCATTTCTTCATAAGTAAATCCATTTTCAGTGAACACATCAATTTGCGGAACCGCATTAAAAGCAATTTGATAATGTTTCTTATCACTTTTAACTGGAAGAATTTTTGGCTCAAATGCTTCGTTGTTAAGAATCGCTTGCGTTTGGCTATTTAATTCCTCTACTGCTGCTGCTCCTGATCCAGACACAGCTTGATATGTCGACACTAATACTTTAGATAGTCCATATTTTTCTTTCAATGGTTGTAGAGCTACGACCATTTGAATAGTAGAACAGTTCGGATTTGCAATAATTCCGTTATGGTTGCGAAGATCTTCTTCATTTACTTCTGGTACTACTAATGGCACATCTTTGTCCATACGGAATGCACTTGTATTATCAACAACAATTGCTCCATGTCTTACCGCATGTGGTGCTAGCTCCTTTGAAACCCCGCCACCTGCACTAAATAGCGCAATATCGATTCCTTTAAAGCTTTCTGGAGTTGCTTCTTGTACAACTATTTCCTTATCTTTATAAAGAACTTTTGTCCCTGCTGAACGTTTTGAAGACAAAAGTGTTAATGTTGAAATAGGAAAATCTCTGCTTTCTAATGTTTTGATCATTTGCTGACCAACAGCCCCTGTTGCTCCAACTACTGCTACGTTATATCCTTTTAATTGATCCATTAATGGTTCTCCTTCCAAAGGCTTTCTCTAATAATAATAGGCTAGCGTCATGCACCGCCTTAAATAATATTATCTATTTTAACATATTCAAGCAGCAATAAAAGAAACTTTTATCAGATTCTTTCAAAAAACACCGATTGGCGCTAAAGAGCTCCAATTGGATTACAAAAAGCGCCTTGTTTTATCGGTGATTATAAAAAAACACTCGTTAATCTAAATATTTCTCTACAATTACTGGCTGAATCTGTTTATATTCTAATGCTGCTTCAATTGTTTCTGCAAGCATAGACATTCTTGCTACCATGGAATTTGGTTTTTTTTCTGGATCATCCTGACCAAATGGGATAAAGAAAATATTCTTTGTTGCCATCAAGCGCATAAGATTCATGCCGTTTAATCCTAATGCATCATTTGTTGATATTCCTAACACAACTGGTTTTTGATTTCTTAATGTAGCTTTAGCTGCCATTAGTACTGCATTGTCTGTCATAGCATTAGCAAATTTGCTCATGCTATTTCCTGTTAATGGAGCGATTACCATACAATCGAGTGGTGCTTTCGGTCCAAGAGGCTCTGCTGCTACGATGCTATCGATTATTGGCTGCCCAGTTATTTCTTCTACTTTGCTAACCCAATCCTTCCCCTTGCCGAAACGAGTATCTGTATTTTTAACATTTCCTGTGACAACTGGTACTACTTCTGCGCCAAGTGATACTAATTTCTCTACCTGTGGTACTACTTCTGCATATGTGCAGTGGGATCCTGAAATTCCAAATCCTATTCTTTTTCCTTGTAAACTACTCATGCTTATTTCTCCTTTCCTTGTTGCGGTTGATCAGCAAGTAATTGAGCTAAGACATCTGCGAGTATATTCCCTGCTGTTTTCGGGGCTACAATTCCTGGTAAACTTGGTGCAAGTAATGCCTTAACCCCTCTTTTTTCTGCATATTGAAAATCCGTTCCACCTGGTTTAGATGCCAAATCGAGCACCAAAGTGTGTAGAGGCATTTTTTCAATGACATCAGAAGTTACGACAAGATGGGGAATCGTATTGATACATATATCGATCTCTTCCACCGCGATTTGTAAATCATCTAAATGTACAGGGCTTAATCCCATTTCTATAATGCGTGCAATATGTTCACTTTGATTAGCTGCAACCTTTACTTTCGCACCTAATGCGTGGAAAGTTCGAGCAACACTCATTCCTACACGTCCTAGCCCTAGCACGATTACTTTAGAACCATGAATCGTTGTATCTGTATGTTGGATTGCCATCATAATCGTACCTTCTACTGTTGGAATGGAATTTAATATTGCTACATCATCTCGATCAAATAATTGAACGAGTTTTCGGTTTGTTTCTTTAATTAGCAAATTTAAATATTCATTCGTTATTCCTGAATATACGGTGCAATGCTCTGGGGTTTTTTCTAGTATTTCTTTTGTTAAAAAAACCTTTTCGTTCGAAAAGATTGTATCAACTTGCCCATTTAAATCGGTACCTTTAACGGGTAAGATAATAGCATCTATTTTCGAAAAATCTACGTTATCGATTTTTTCTTTTGTAGCTCCGGTGAATGCATGGTCTAACTGCTCGAACCCAATTAATGAAAGGATTGCCTCTTGTTCGGTTAACTTGCGAACAATTTCTAGCTGCCTTGCATCACCGCCGGTAACCGCGATTTTCATCCCTTTCAGCATGAATATTTCACCTTCTTTTTTTTAAAGATCCTGTTTTCATAGCTCGCTACTTCAACATCTTATGTGATTACATATTATTAGGTGAGTTGTTTCGAGGAATTCCTCAAAAAGAAGGATTTCTTCTTTATTTAGAACAACTAACTAAGAAGGGAAAGCTTCGTAACCTTCCTGTCCTAGTTTCTAATCGAACTAGCTCGAGCGTCCGCTACTTAAAAGCCTTTTTTACTTCAAAATTTCTCATCTAATTCGATTTATGCATCCCTTTATCTTTCTGTTCTTCATTACCTTCATAAAATAAGTTACCCACGGGAAGTTGTAAAAGCGGATAGAATGGAGGACAAAACGAAACAATGCCATCATTTCGTTGTAGAAAGCAATCTACTAGTTCAAAGGTAGGGGCACAAAAAAACTAGGAATTCAGAAATAAATTCTGTTTCCTAGTTTTTATTTTATATATGTAGTGCCATTTATTGAAGTGGTTTTGGCAGTTGTCCGTCTGGGCTGATTAAAGACACAGAGAATGTGTCAGTGAAAATATCTTTTGCCATTTGATCGACATCCGCTTTCGTAACTCGGTCTATATCAGCAATAATATCATCCAAGGAACGATGTTTACCTAATAATAATTCGTTTTTGCCATTTCTGCTCATTCGGCTATTTGTACTCTCTAAACTTAGCATTAAGCTACCTTTCAATTGCTCCTTACTATTTAGAAGCTCCTTTTCAGTAATTCCTTCTTTTTTCAAGGTAGCAAGCGTACTTTGAATCGTATCAAATAGTTCATCTAGCTGTTTTGCTCCTGTACCGCCATATATTGTTACAATCCCGCTATCTTGGTATGCAGAATGATAAGAGAAAACCGAGTAAGCTAAGCCTTTTTGCTCACGAACATCTTGGAACAGTCTACTGCTCATACTACCACCGAGAATATTGTTTAAGGAAACAAGTGTATACATTTTCTCATCGCCCACTTGTAATCCATTAAAGCCTAGGCATAGATGGGCTTGCTCTGTTTCCTTTTTTCGAGAAAAATTATTGGCATGGAAAGAAGGTTTCACAATTTCTATTTCTGATTTACCCGCTTCATATGTTCCAAAATACTTCTCTACCTGGGAAATAAATGTATCTGTAATATTTCCAGCAATCGAAATAACTGTATTATCTGGTGTATAATGATTAAACATATATTCTCTTAACGTATCTCCATTAAAGGTAGCAAGCGTCTCTTCTGTACCTAAAATTGGATAGCCTAATGGATGTTTATCATAGATTGCCTGACTTAATAAATCATGGACAATATCATCTGGTGTATCATCATACATCTTAATCTCTTCATATACAACATTTTTCTCTTTCTTTAACTCTTCTTCATCAAAAGTTGAGTTAAAATACATGTCTGCTAACACTTCTAATGCCATATCAGCATGTGTATCCAACACCTTTGCATAATAGCAAGTATATTCCTTTGAAGTAAAAGCATTTACTTGACCACCAATACTGTCAAATGATTCTGCTATTTCTCTTGCACTACGTGTTTTTGTTCCTTTAAAAAACATATGCTCTAAAAAATGGGATACACCATTATTTTTTTCATCCTCTTTCCGTGATCCTGTTCCTATCCATACGCCAATAGCTACAGAGCGAACGGTTGGAATGTTTTCCAATACTATTCTTACTCCATTTTGGCAAGTATATCTTTTGATCAATTATGTTCCTCCTGTTCTTCTACCAAGTTGTTAAATATAGCTGCGACTGCTAGTATATCTTATTCCTCTTATTTTTTCCAAAACATTGTTTGATTATAATCATAACATAGGAAGGTTTAAAAGATGAATAACGTTTCATTCCCGTATGAAGAGAAGATAAGTATGTTATTTTTACTTTTCGTATGCTCCCTGTTGATTTCCGCTTTACTGGCGCCGCTCCCATTTCCTTCATTCCCGAAGAAACTATTCCTTACACATCCATTAATTCAAGCCTTCATAAAAATAAAGCAACAGCATTTAAAATACATTTCATCTTATAGAATACTATAAGATGGATGGAACTACTATTTTTTTGTATTATAGCTTTCCCGCTCCTCACTAAGCATGTCACTAACCGTATCAATTTTATACCCTTTATTCTCAATTTCAATAATTAATCGCTCGAGACTATTTGTCGTTACTTCTGTAGGGTGCATGAGGATAAGTGCCCCATTATGGATTTTTGCAAGAACTCGATTAAGCAATGTATCTGGGCTTGGTTTTTGCCAATCGATTGTATCTACAGACCATATTACTGTTTTCAACTTCTGCTGATCTGCAATCTTTACTACTTCATTATTAAAATATCCGCTTGGTGGTGCTAACAACGTGACTTGCTCTCCTGTTGTTGCTTCTATCACATCATTTGTTTTAACTATTTCCTCATGAATTTTGCTGCTACTAATTTTACTCATATCAGGATGTGTATAGGAATGATTTCCGATTTCATGCCCAGCTTCTGCAATCATTTTTGCAAGATCTGGGTTTTTTTGAACCCATCTACCCTCTAAGAAAAAACTAGCCTTCACATGATGTTTTTTCAAGGTAGCTAAAATATCAGGCAAAAATTCATTGCCCCATGCTACATTTATAATAAAACTAACTGTCTCTTTGTCTGGATTTCCTTTATAAATAGGAGCAGGCGGCAAATCAGCTAAAGTAATTTCTGGTTTCACTTGTTGGAAAACTAATTTTTGTTCATTGAATTTCTTCTCTTTTTTCATATTTTTATATGATGCATCTATATCGACCTTTAGCCCGTTTAATCCAGGAATTGCTTTCCATACTGGATCTAACTTTGCATCTATTGGTGCTTTTTCAAACTCTTTTGCTTTTTCACTAATAGTTGTGTATAAGGAACCATTTGCTGTTACGGTTACTGATTTTTCTTGCAAGGTGCTAACATATGTATCTGCTAAAGGATTATTAACTAAAAACCAAGAGACAACAACAATCCCTACTAGTGAAACTATTTTCTTCATCACCTTTCCCCCCTAGTTATTACAATATGATAATCAAGGACAAGGTAGAACGCAGAAATATGGACATTGCTTATCCTTATTTTTTATTTTGGTTCAAGATGAATCATTTCATTCCACAAAAAAAGATGACTTGATAAAATATCTGTTAAACCATTAACAGCTTTTATCAAAGTCATCTTTTTCTTTTTGTTATTTAGTTAGTTTTTAGCATTCTCAGCTTGTTCTTTTTGTTCTTTTAAAACCGCTTTGCGTGATAAGTTAACTCTTCCTTGTTTATCAATTTCTGTTACTTTCACAAGGATTTCATCACCGATTGCTACGACGTCTTCTACTTTGCCAATTCTTTCTTCAGCAAGCTCAGAAATATGAACAAGGCCGTCTTTTCCGTTAAAGATTTCAACGAATGCACCGAATTTCTCGATTCGTTTTACTTTGCCAAGATACATTTGTCCGACAACTACTTCACGAACAATATCTTCAATAATTTGTTTTGCTTTGTTATTCATTTCATCATCAATAGAAGAAATGAATACTGTACCATCTTGCTCGATATCAATTTTAACTCCAGTTTCTTCAATGATTTTATTGATTTGTTTACCACTTGGTCCAATTACATCGCGAATTTTGTCTGGGTTAATAGACATCATTAAGATTTTTGGCGCATAAGAAGATAAAGATTCTCTAGGAGTATTGATTGTTGCCATCATGGATTCTAAAATTTGCATACGACCAATTTTTGCTTGCTGTAATGCCTCTTCTAAAATTTCACGAGATAGTCCATCAATTTTAATATCCATTTGAAGTGCTGTAACCCCTTTAGAAGTACCAGCAACTTTAAAGTCCATATCTCCTAAATGATCTTCCATTCCTTGTATGTCTGTTAAAATACTGTAGTGTTCACCAGATTTAATCAGACCCATTGCAATACCTGCAACTGGTGCTTTAATTGGCACCCCAGCATCCATCATAGCAAGCGTACTTGCACAAATACTAGCTTGTGAAGTAGAACCATTGGATTCTAATACTTCTGATACAAGTCGAATAGTATATGGGAAGTCTTTTTCAGAAGGAATGATCGGTTCTAAGGCTCTTTCCCCTAGTGCGCCATGGCCGATTTCTCTTCGTCCAGGTCCACGCATTGGTCCTGTTTCACCAACACTGAAGTTAGGGAAATTATAGTGATGCATAAACCGTTTTTCTTCTTCTACTCCAAGACCGTCCAAGATTTGTACGTCTCCTAGAGCACCTAATGTACAAATGCTTAATGCTTGCGTTTGTCCACGAGTGAACAGACCAGAACCATGTGTTCTTGGTAATAAATGAACTTCTGAAGATAGTGGGCGGATTTCTTCTAATCCACGTCCGTCTGGGCGAACTTTATCTTCCGTAATTAAACGGCGAACTTCATTTTTCACTAATTTATCTAAAATTGCTTTCACTTGCTTTAATTCTTCTTCTTCTGTTTCTTCTGCTTCATACTTTGCAATAACAGAATCTTTTACCACTTTAATAGCTGCTTCACGAGCATGCTTTTCTTGTACTCGAATGGCTTCTAGCATTTCGTTTTCACATAATGCGCGCACATCTGCTTCGATGTCTTTATCCAATTCGTATAGAACAACTTCCGTTTTCTCTTTGCCAATCTCTTCAGCAATTTTTTCTTGGAAAGCAATTAGACGTTTAATTTCATCATGACCAAACATAATTGCTTCAAGCATTACTTCTTCTGGCACTTCATCTGCACCAGCCTCAACCATGTTGATTGCATCCTTTGTACCTGCAACAGCAAGATTAATATCACTTTTCTCTGCTTGTTCTACTGTAGGATTGATTACAAATTCGCCATCGATTCTTCCAACATATACACCAGCGATTGGACCGCCAAATGGTATGTCAGAAACAGATAATGCGAGTGATGACCCAAACATTGCTGCCATTTCAGATGTACAATCTTGATCCACACTCATAACCATGCTGACTACTTGCACTTCATTACGGAAGCCATCAGCAAATAATGGTCGAATCGGTCTGTCGATTAAACGGCTTGCAAGAATCGCTCTTTCGCTTGGACGTCCTTCTCTTTTTATAAAGCCACCTGGGATTTTACCAACTGCATATAGGCGTTCTTCATAGTTTACTGTTAATGGAAAGAAGTCTAAGTTTTTCGGTTCTTTTGAAGCAGTCGCTGTGCTTAATACAGCAGTATCACCATATCGTACAAGTACTGCGCCATTTGCTTGTTTTGCTAATTGTCCAATTTCGACTGTAAGCTTTCTTCCAGCCCAGTCAATGGAATAGACATGCTTATCTTGTCCCATTCATAAACCCCTCTCTACTCATTCACTTCATGGAGGTTTCCGGTTAAATACTACCTAAAACCTACTATTTTATAAAATAAAGAATACTACCTTTAAATTTTCTCTTCTACTAGTATACACATTTTATGTAACTAAAAAACGAAATTAATTTATGTAATCTATAGAAACCATATGTTAGATTCGCATTTATTTACAATAAAAAAGCGGGAAAAATATCCCGCTTTTTTAACTATCTACGTAGACCAAGTTTGTTAATTAAAACACGGTAACGTTGAACGTCTTTATTACGTAGGTAAGTTAAAAGATTACGACGTCTACCTACCATTTTCAAAAGACCACGACGTGAGTGATGATCCTTTTTATGTGTACGTAAATGTTCATTTAAGTTATTGATTGACTCAGTAAGGACAGCGATTTGAACTTCTGGAGATCCAGTATCGTTCTCATGCGTTTTGTACTCATTGATAAGTTCGTTTTTACGTTCTTGAGTGATTGCCATCCTGTTTCACCTCCTATTTCTATTACACTAATCCCCATTTACCGAGCAAAACGTTGGTGATTCGATTTGCCAAGCAAAGGTTGTTTTTAGTACGTATTTAAGAATACCTGTTTTCTTGTGAAAAATCAAGACATAACCTTTTATTTTTTAAAATAAGCAAAGAACACAAAAGAGAGTCTGGCCAAACATCGATTCTAATAGAAACAAATAAAAGTTTCCTTACTATTACTTGTTTCTTTCTATTTACCTGTTGGAATATATTTAACCAGTATTTCCAAATCTATTTAGAATATTCCGTATTACTTTCATTTTTTTCTTATTGTGCGTTATCATAAAAATATTGTAATGCCGTTTGCTTGTCTTTTTCTATTTGGGCTACTAGTTCATCGATTCCATTGAATTTTTGTTCACTTCTGATTCGTTTATGCCATTCTACTGTTACGGAATGTCCATAGATGTCTTGATGGAAATCGAAAATATGGACTTCAATGCTGGCTGTTTTCTCTTCTGGAGTGAAGGTTGGTTTTGTGCCTAAATTACATACCCCTTCATACCACTTTCCATTTACTAATAATCGGACCGCATATACACCAAGTGGTGGCAAAATAACATCACTTGCTTGCTTTACGTTTGCTGTAGGAAAACCGATTGTTCTTCCCCGCTTATCGCCATGAATGACAGTGCCTTTTATCGTATAATATCTGCCTAATAGGGAAGGAACTTTTTCCATATCTCCATTATTAATAAGGGAACGAATCAATGTGGAACTTACTTTCTCTCCCCCAATGGTTTCTTTTCCAATAATGGTTGTTTCATATTTACCTCGTGAATGTTCCGAAAGTGTTCCAGCCGTTCCTTGAGCTTTCTTGCCATAAGTATAATCAAAACCTGCTACAACATGCTTCACATTTAAGTCAATTAAATACGTATCTACGAATTCTTGCGGTGGCAAACTAGCAAATTCAATAGTGAAATCAACAATGAATAAATAATCAATTCCTAATTTTGCTAATTCTTCCACTTTGGATTCAAAAGAGGTTAAATACTCTACTTTTTTCGTTTTTCCACCTAGCACGATAGAAGGATGGGGATCGAACGTCATAACAGCACTGCTCCATCCATTTTGATCTGCTATATTTTTTGCTTCTCCGATTACTTTTTGGTGACCAAGATGTACACCATCAAAAGAACCTAACGCAATGGAAATTGGCGGATAATCTTGCTCTTTATTTCGTTCTGAATGATTGATTCTAACTATTTTCACTACGCTACTCACCTTTTCTAGCTCTAATTTCTTTATCCCTTTTGTCACACTGTTTCAAGGTGTACGACGCATTATTCACTATTCCAAAATTTTCAATATTTTTGACGGTTTTATTAAACCATTTTTTGTTGGATGCTGAACATAGATAGCTAACGCTTCACCTGTTGTTGTTTGAATGACAATTGGCTCCTGTTCTTCTACTAAATGAGCAGGAGTTTCTAATACCGTTCCGTTTCGTACCTTCATTGCTAATGTATCATTTATTTCATATTTCGGCAAATGTAAAAGCGCGTCTTCAATCGGATAAATAAGCTTATCAACAATCCCTTTTTCTACATATTCTTCAAGCTCTTCAAAGGTCACACATTCTTTTTCCGTAAATGTTGCAGAACGTGTTCGACTTAAGTCTGACATATGGGCAGGATACCCTAATTTTTCTCCAATCATCACAGCGAGCGTTCTGATATATGTTCCTTTACTGCAGCTTACTTTAAATCGAAAGGATACGATATCACCCTTTAATTCTTTCCATTCTTCTATTAATTCTAAAGAATAAATAGTCACTTGTCTTGAAGGTCGTTCAATCACTAATCCTTGTCTTGCATATTCATAAAGCCTTTTTCCATTTACTTTTACGGCAGAATACATTGGCGGTGTTTGCGTAATTGTCCCTGTTAATTCTTGTAATATTGCCTCGATTCTTTCTCTCGTAATCGTTTCTGTTACTTCCTTTTCCTCTACCTTTTCTCCAGAACGGTCTTCTGTAGTAGTAGAGTAGCCTATCGTTACTTCTCCTACGTATTCTTTGCCAGCATCTGTTATATATTCCGCTACTTTCGTCGCTCTTCCTAAACAAATCGGCAATACCCCTGTTACATCTGGATCGAGTGTGCCAGTATGACCAATCCTCTTCATATGTAATATCTTTCGCAAACGAAAAACACAATCATGCGAAGTAAGCCCCTTCGGCTTCCATAACGGTAAAATCCCTTCCATATACCTCATCCTTTATTCATTTATAAATTTAAATAATTAATGCGAAAATAGATCTTGCTCTTTACTTGTAATGTCATTTAAAATTCTGAGTTGATTGAGGGAACTTGACTCCTGCGGGAGATGAGGGAAATAAGAGACCCGCAGGCAAAGCCGAGGAGGCTCTCATCCCTCCCCGCGGAAAGCAAGTTCCTGTAACGGAAATCAACGCGCTTTGTTCGAAAGTTAACTTTATTTAAGCCTCTATAAAAAAACTCCTATCGTCCATATCCATAACCATCATGGAAAAAGTCCGATAGGAGCATACTTATTTTTACATCTTATCTTTCGTCGTTGCTAGACGGATTTTCTTTTGCGATTTGATGCAATAATGTATCAATTCTATTTCCGTAATCTATCGACTCATCAAATTCAAAAGTAATCTCAGGAGTTTTGCGTAAACGAATGCGTTGTCCAATCTCTGAACGGATAAAACCTTTCGCTTTTGCTAATCCTTTTAGTGTATTTTCACGTTGTTCCTCATCGCCAAGTACGGAAATATACACAGTTGCTTGTTGAAGGTCACCTGTAACGTTAACATCTGTAACGGTTACAAAGCCGATGCGAGGATCTTTTATCTTACGAGTAATAATCTCGCCCAATTCCTTCTTCATTTGTTCACCAACACGATTTGGTCTTAGACTCATCGCGCAATTCACCTCATTTTATTAAAGCCATTCTATATCTGTTACCGTTCTCTCTATTTCTGGGAAAGAATCGATAAACTGCTGTGCTTGCTGCAACACACCTTCAACGGAGACACGTGCAGAAGCAACTGTAACGATAGCAATCTTTGTTCTTTGCCAAGTATCTTGAAAGTCTATCTCTGAAATAGAGATATTGTATTTTTGCTTTAAGCGGGTCATAATCCTTTGTAGGACCGCCCGCTTTTCTTTTAATGAGTGGGCATCATAAATAATGCATTCCACTGTCATTAAACCAATTATCATTTACGCTCAATTTCTTCCATAACATATGCTTCGATAATATCGCCTTCTTTAACATCGTTAAAGTTTTTGATTGTAATCCCACACTCGTAACCCTGAGCTACTTCTTTTGCATCGTCCTTAAAACGTTTTAATGCATCGATTTCGCCTTCAAAAATTACAACACCGTCACGGATTAAGCGAATGCCGCTATCTCTTGTAATTTTTCCGTCTGTTACATAGGAACCTGCAATCGTACCGATTTTAGAAACCTTGAAAGTTTGACGAATTTCAGCCTGACCAATAATTTTTTCTTGGAATTCAGGGTCAAGCATCCCTTTCATTGCCGCTTCGATTTCTTCAATTACTTTATAGATAATACGGTGTAAACGTACATCTACTTCTTCAGCATCTGCAGCTCTTTTCGCATTAACATCAGGTCGAACGTTAAATCCGATAACAATTGCATTAGATGCAGCTGCAAGTGTAATATCTGATTCATTAATGGCACCTACACCAGTATGAATAATTTTAACATTTACGCCTTCTACTTCAATTTTATAAAGAGCGGCAGCTAATGCTTCTGCTGAACCTTGAACATCGGCTTTAAGAACGATATTAATATCTTTCATTTCCCCTTGTTTCATATGTTCAAACAGATTATCAAGACTGATTCTTGTTTTTTCTGATCTTTGAGCTTGAATTGCTTGTGTAGAACGAGCTTCTCCGACTTGTCTTGCTGTTTTCTCATCATTGAAGACAACAAATCGATCACCAGCTTGTGGAACCTCGTTTAAACCAGTAATTTCAACAGGTGTTGATGGTCCTGCTGATTTCACACGTCTACCTAAATCGTTAACCATTGCACGAACGCGACCAAATGTATTTCCAACTACAATTGGATCTCCTACGCGCAATGTACCATTTTGAACTAGTAAAGTTGCGACAGAACCTTTCCCTTTATCTAGCTCTGCTTCAATAACAGTTCCAACTGCATTACGATTTGAATTAGCTTTATATTCTTCTACTTCACTTACTAATAAAATCATTTCCAGTAAAGAATCAATACCTTCACCAGTTAATGCGGAAAGTGGAACAAAGATAGTTTCCCCACCCCAAGCTTCTGGTACTAATCCATGTTCTGTTAATTCCTGCATTACTCGATCAGGATTTGCAGTTGGTTTATCCATTTTATTGACTGCCACAATAATAGGAACCTCAGCAGCCTTCGCATGGTTGATTGCTTCGATTGTCTGTGGCATAACACCATCGTCAGCAGCTACAACAAGAATGGTGATATCTGTAATTTTCGCACCACGTGCACGCATTGTAGTAAAGGCTGCGTGTCCTGGTGTATCAAGAAACGTAATTTTCTTGCCATTTTCCTCAATTTGGTATGCACCGATATGCTGGGTAATACCACCAGCTTCTCCTGCTGTTACCTTTGTATTACGGATACTGTCAAGTAATGTTGTTTTCCCGTGGTCAACGTGTCCCATGATTGTAACAACAGATGGGCGCTCTATTAATTCTGCATTTTCATCATCTGCAAAGTATACTTCTAGGTCCGTTGTATCTATTTTAATTTCTTCTTCAACTTCTACCCCGTAATCTGTACAGATTAACTCGATCGCATCTTTATCTAATTCTTGGTTGATCGTTGCCATTACACCAAGTAGGAATAATTTTTTGATGATTTCAGATGGTTCACGATGTAATTTTTTTGCTAATTCAGCAACAGTTAAAGACTCACTGAATGTAATTTTCTCTGGTAATTCTTTTTCTTTTTTCGGAGCAGGTGGAGCAACTGGAGCAGCATTTTGCTTCCCTTTGCGATTGTTATTTCTATTTTTGTTATTATTGTTGTTATTGTTTTTTGGTTTATTAAACCCTGGTTTATTATCTTTAGTATTTTTCACAGATTGATTTACTTTCCCCTTTTCAGCCATTTCATCGCTTTCTTTTTCATACTCGTCTGCGATATTTTTAGCAACCGCTTTTTGAGCCGGTGTTTTTGGCTTATTTTCTTCGTTCTTTTTATTATATACACGATCTAGTTTTTTTATTGCTTCCTCTTCCAATGTTGTCATATGGTTTGAGACTTCTACGTTCATCTCTTTTAATTTAGCAATAACATCCTTGCTTGAAATGTTATATTGTTTTGCGTATTCGTATACTCGCACTTTACTCATCATTTCACCCCCGCTAGAATTAATCGAGCAGCGTTAAAAGTTTTTTTGCAAATCCATTATCCAAAACAGCGACAACCACTCTTTGCTCTTTCCCTATTGCTTTCCCGAGGATTTCCCTATTTGAAACAAGCTTCACTGGTACTTTATAGGAACGGCACTTATCCGTGATTTTCTTTGTCGTGTTTTGTGACGCATCTTCCGACAATAATATTAGCTTTGCATTACCGCTTCTAATTTCTTTTACGGTCAATTCCTCACCTGAGGTTATTTTCCGTGCTCGATTTGCTAAGCCAAGTAATGACATCCACTTGTTATCGTTCATTTGGATTGTCTTTGCTCCTTATCTATTAGTTCTAACAGCTCCTCATAGACAGAATCATCTACTGTAACTTCTAGCTGATTAGAAAGAATATTCTTCTTCTTGGCTAATAGTACTGCTTCTCTATCCAATGAAAGATATGCTCCACGACCGGATTTTTTCCCTGTTAAATCGACGGATACATCCCCTTCTTTGGAACGAACGATGCGAACTAATTCTTTTTTCGGCCTCATTTCACCGGTAGCAACACATTTACGCATTGGTACTTTTCTTGGTTTGTTCACACACATTCACCTCTATCACTCGAAATCTTCCGTGCTTAAACGAAAATCATCCTCTTCTTCTACTTCATCATCAAATTTAATTAATGAATTTTCTGTTGGATAAATTCCAACTTCTCTTGCTTCCGATTCAGATTTGATATCAATTTTCCAGCCAGTAAGCTTCGCTGCTAAGCGTGCATTTTGGCCTCTCTTACCAATTGCCAATGACAATTGATAATCTGGAACAATCACAGTAGTTGCTTTGTCTTCTTCATTCACAATTACTTCTAATACTTTTGAAGGGCTTAATGCATTTGCGACAAATACTGTTGGGTCACTAGACCACTTAACAATATCAATCTTTTCCCCTTTTAACTCATTTACAATCGTCTGCACACGAGTTCCTTTAGGACCTACACATGAACCTACTGGATCTACTTCTTCATTTTCTGAATGAACGGAAATTTTGGAACGATCACCAGCTTCACGAGCAACCGATTTGATTTCTACTGTGCCATCATAAATTTCTGGCACTTCCATCTCAAATAATCTTTTTAGTAAACCTGGATGTGTTCTAGAAACAAAGATTTGTGGACCTTTTGTTGTCTTTTCCACTTTTGTTAAGAATACTTTGATTCTATCATGTGGTTTATAATGTTCATTTGGCATTTGTTCATTTGTAGGCAAGATTGCTTCAATTTTTCCTAAGCTTACATAAATAAATTTACTATCTTGACGTTGAACAATCCCTGTCATGATGTCTTCTTCGCGATCGATAAATTCGGAATAGATAATTCCTCTTTCTGCCTCACGAACTCTTTGTGTAACTACTTGTTTTGCAGTTTGCGCTGCAATACGACCAAAATCTTTTGGTGTAACTTCTAATTCCACAATATCTTCTACTTCATAGTTCGGATTAATTTTTTGTGCATCTTCCAAAGAAATTTCCAGACGTGGATCAAATACCTCATCTACTACTTCTTTTCTAGCAAATACACGCATAGAACCTGCACCTAAATTCAAATCAATTCGCACATTTTGTGCCTGGTTAAAATTGCGGCGATAAGCAGAGATCAATGCCGCTTCCATTGCATCCATGATCACTTCTCGTGATATTCCTTTTTCTTTTTCAAGTAACACTAGAGCATCAACTAATTCACTGCTCATGAGCGTGTATCCCCCTTTATTCTCTATTATCAATAATGAAATGACCGTAAGTTAGCGAAGCTTTTTCTTAAAGCTTCTTAATTAAGGTCCTTTATAAATTATGAAAAAGTAACTGCAAGCCTTGCTTTAGCAACTTTTTCGTATGGGATCTCAATCGTTTTCTTTCTTGTCTTTATTTTGACTTCGACTGTCACCATTTTTCCATCAAAAGCTGTTAAGATTCCTTCAAAGGTTTTTTCGTTTTCAATTGGTTCATATGTTTTAATATAAACATTTTTCCCGATTGCCTTTTCGAAATCTTTGTCTTTTTTTAATGGTCGTTCTGCTCCAGGGGAAGAAACCTCTAAAAAGTAGTTCTCTGAAATCGGATCGACTTCATCTAGCTTTTCACTTAGTTTTTCACTAACAACTGCACATTCATCAATATCCACGCCAGTTTCTTTGTCAATGTAAACACGTAAAAACCAGTTTGGTCCCTCTTTTACATATTCAACATCTACTAATTCTAAATGTAGTTCATCTAAAATGGGATGTGCCATTTCTTCCACTATTTGTGTTACTTTGCTCAAAATTTTTCCCTCCTTAAGCAAGGAACCTTATTATGTTTTTAGAGTCAACTTAGTAAACTAAAATATGTACACTTGTTGCTCAATTCTCAAATTAGTGTGATACCATTCACTTCTGATTTTAGGAAAAAACCCTAATACAAACAGGAAAGAGTGGGTTGCCCCACTCTCCATTCGCGAAAGTTATCCTTAGTATTTCCAATTAAACTATACCATAACCGCTTCATTTATGCAAATGAAAGTCCGTTATTACAACGTTTCTTCCGACTTCTAAAAAATCTATTAGAATAAGGAAAGCTGATTTTGGTCTGGCATATCTGCCAAGCAACCGTGATTGTCAAGATATTGCATAATGGTTTTAGAAACTTTTCCCCGTTGCTGTAAATCCTCTTTTGATAAAAACTCCCCATTTTTTCTAGCTTCCACAATATTTATTGCAGCATTTGTTCCCAATCCTGGGATACTATTGAATGGTGGAATAAGAGAATTACCTTCAATAATAAATTCAGTAGCACTAGATTTATATAAATCAACCTTTTTAAAGGAATAGCCCCTTTCTACCATTTCAAAGGCTAGCTCCATTACAGTTAATAAGTTCTTCTCTTTCGTTGATGCGTCTAACCCTTTTGCACTTATATCATCTATTACTGCTTTAATACTATGGGAGCCTTTCACCATTGCATCAACATCAAAATCATCGGCACGAACAGTGAAATATGCAGCGTAATAAAGCAATGCATGATGCACTTTGAAATAAGCAATCCTTACTGCCATTAATACGTAAGCAGCGGCATGCGCCTTCGGGAACATATATTTTATCTTTTTGCAAGAATCAATATACCATTCTGGTACTTCGTTCTTTCTCATTTCTTCTTCCATCTCATCTGATAGACCTTTCCCTTTACGCACACTTTCCATGATTTTGAAAGCGAAACTTGGATCCAGTCCTTGATAGATTAGATAAACCATAATGTCATCACGACATCCTATTACTTCACTTAAGTTACAAATATTATTATGAATAAGTTCTTGGGCATTGCCTAGCCAAACATCTGTACCGTGAGATAGACCAGATATCTGTACTAACTCAGAAAACGTTGTCGGCTTTGTATCTTCTAGCATTTGTCGAACAAATTTTGTTCCAAACTCAGGGATACCAAATGTACCTGTTTTACAATAAATTTGTTCTGGGGTTACCCCAAGTGACTCCGTACCACTGAATATTTTCATTACTTCTGGATCATCTGTCGGAATTGTCTTAGGGTCAATCCCACTTAAATCTTGAAGCATTCTGATAACAGTCGGATCATCATGTCCTAGAATATCAAGCTTCAGTACATTATCATGGATAGAATGGAAATCAAAATGGGTTGTTTTCCATTCGGAATTTCGATCATCTGCTGGAAATTGAATCGGCGTAAAGTCATAAACATCCATATAATCCGGAATAACAATGATTCCCCCTGGATGCTGTCCAGTTGTTCGCTTAACACCCGTACAGCCAGATGCTAATCGGTCAATTTCCGCACCGCGAATTTGCAAATTATTATCGTTTTGATATGCCTTAACATAACCATATGCTGTTTTATCAGCTACAGTACCTATTGTTCCTGCACGGTATACATACTCATCACCAAACAGTACTTTTGTATAGTTATGGGCGATTGGCTGATATTCACCGGAAAAATATGGCAATAGGTAAGCCTTTGATGTCATCTCTAGCTTTTCCCCTGCCCCACACCGTACGTGACCCTTTCGGTGTCATACGGCGCTCTATCGTCTTTATATTTACGATAATTAGATCACTACCGCTCGGAATCCTACTACCTTGCGTAGTGCATTGAGTTTCTTTAATGCTTTGGCGTCTAGTGTATTGACATGATAATAGTTTGACCAGTTGTTCTGTTTCCAGTGTTCCTTTTCAAGTTTTGGAAAGCGAGAAGAATATTTTCTTCTGAGATGATTAAATCGTACAGCTTATTAAAATACCTTCCATTTTTACTTTCAGCATACAAATGGTCAAATGTGTCTTGAACATTGAAATATTCGTTATTTCTTAGCTTTTGAACCATTAAGTCAGCCAACTAATCACCTCCAAGAAAGGCTTTCGTTTCTATTTAGTCATACAAGAATACTGACTTGTGTAGGATTTGTATCGTAAAAGACTACTCAAGCCCTTCCCTCAGAACTGTTTTTCCCTCGGACCTATTCAGTATATTTGGTCGTCATCAGCAGTTCCTACAATCGGTACTACGGCTTTACTGCCACTTCGACAAATCTTCATTATACTCAAGCTGAGCTTTTTGAAGAACGACTTTCAATCGGTGTGTAATCACCTCAAGTCTCCGAAGCTTCCCACGTTCCGTTAACTCTATCTATACATACTTCCGTAGGTTTCCTCTAAACTCCGTCTAGCTTGATAGCTCCTATAAAGCTATATGGATTTTCATAACCTAACGTTTACTCATCCACACTAGAAAGTCCTATTAGGACCCCTAAGCATTTCTACTTAGTGACATTCACGAAGAGTCAGTCGAGGATTCGTCCAGATAACTCTATCCATACTAACCATAGAAGTTTTGTAGACACCCGGCCTATCGTTTACAACTCTATTAGGGTCTTGCCTCACCATTATGTGTTAGGGTAAACTTCAGCCGACTTTAGCGGGCTTCAAACGAGTTTAACTATTTACATTATTTCCTTCGCTTGCCGCAGATTCAGTGAGTGTGTTTCAAGGCGTTACCCTATCATTCCACACTTTGAGTTAACAGTTCTCCTAGCAAAAGCTAGTGACCAATCTTTTCAATTGATAACGTGGCGCACTCAAATCAATATCAGGTACCTTATCCCCTTTAAATCCAAGGAACGTTTCAAACGGAATATCATGACCATCTTTCTTCAACCGCGCCCCACAGTTAGGACAATTTTTATCCGGCAAGTCAAATCCAGAACCAACAGAACCATCATTAAAGAACTCCGAATATTTACATTCTGCGCAAATATAATGAGGAGGAAGTGGGTTTACCTCGGTTATTTCTGTCATCGTGGCGACAAAAGAAGAACCAACAGATCCACGGGAACCTACTAAATATCCATCATCTAATGATTTTTTCACGAGTTTATGAGAAATCAAATAAATAACGGCAAATCCATGACCAATAATACTCTTCAGTTCTTTTTCCAAACGGGCTTCTACGATTTCAGGAAGTTCATCCCCATAAATCCGTCTTGCCATTCCATAGCTCATTTCCCGCATTTCTTCTTCAGAGCCTTCAATTTTTGGTGTATAAAGATCATCCTTGATTGGTTTAATGACATCAATCATATCAGCGATTTTATTTGTATTTGTGACGACTATTTCCTTTGCCTTTTCTTTGCCGAGGAAGGTGAAACAGTCTAACATTTCATTCGTTGTTCTAAAATGTACATCTGGAAGCTTATGGCGATTCAGTGGATTCGCTCCACCTTGTGATCCAACCAAAATTTCTCGATAAATCTTATCATTTGGATTTTGATAATGAACATTTCCCGTTGCGACAACAGGTATGTCTAATTTATCGCCTAGCTTTACGATATTACCGATTATTTCTTCTAATGCTTTTTCATCTTGCACTAGCTCCATTTCGATTAAATGAGCATAAACCTCTTTTGGCATTACCTCTAAATAATCATAAAATGGGGCAATATCTTCTACTTCTTCAGGAGCCTTTTGCATCATCGCTTCAAAGACTTCCCCTTTATCGCAGGCTGAGCCTACTAGCAAACCTTCTCTATATTTTTCCAACACAGATCTCGGAATACGGGGAACACGATAGAAGTAATTAATATGGGCAATTGATACGAGCTTAAATAGATTTTTTAAGCCAACCTCGGTTTGTGCAAGGACGGTACAGTGATAAGGACGAGCTCTTTGGTATGCATTTCCCTGCCCCATATTATCATTTAATTGATTATGATTAAGAATTCCCTTTTCAGAAGCATCCTTCAGCATTTTCAACGCAAGATACCCCGTCGCCTCTGCATCATATATCGCGCGGTGATGCTGGGTTAATTCAATATCAAATTTCTTCGCTAATGTATTCAACCGGTGATTTTTCATTTCCGGATATAAGAATCTACCTAATTCCAATGTATCAATGACCGCATTTGTCGATTTTGGCAATCCCGCTTTCTGGTAACCGACATTTAAAAACCCAACGTCAAACGAAGCATTATGGGCAACCAAAATACTATCGCCTGTCCACTCTGCAAACTTACGTAAGACAATATCAATTTCAGGTGCACTTTCTACCATATCATCAGTAATACCGGTTAAATTTATCGTTGTCGCAGAAAGGCGATGATGCGGATTTGCAAATGACTCAAATCGATCAATGATTTCCCCATTATGAATCTTCACTGCTGCAAGCTCAATAATCGTGTTATATACGGCTGAAAGTCCTGTTGTCTCAACGTCAAATACCACATACGTGGCATCATCTAGCACGATATCCTTTGGATTATAGGCAATCGGTACACCATCGTCCACTAGATTCATCTCTACTCCGTAAAGAATTTTGACATCGTTTTTCTTTCCAGCTCCAAACGCTTCTGGGAATGATTGCGCAACAGCGTGGTCTGTGATAGCTATCGCTTTGTGCCCCCATTTTTTCGCTTGCCCAACAAGTGTAGCAACAGATGAAACTGCATCCATTTGACTCATTGGAGTATGAAGATGCAATTCTACTCTCTTTTCATCCTCTTTTGCTGTATCTTTCCGTTCAACAGCCTTTATTTCATTTAAATCATTTCCAATCATCACTAAATCACGAACGAAGGTATCATTTTGAATACTTCCACGTGCTCTGAGCCACATACCCTTTTTGACTAATTGGAAAAGTGCTGCATCTTCTTTATCACGAGAGAACATTTTTACGAGAATAGAACTTGTGTAATCTGTAATTTTAAAGGTTAGAAGTGTCCGTCCACTACGAAGCTCTTTTGTTTCAGCAAAAAAGACATAGCCTTGGACCGTCACACGTCTTTCTTCATCCACTATCTCTTCCATACGGCGATAGTCACTATCATCCTTAATCGTTAATCCAATTGTTAATGGACCACTAGGTATTGGAGAATCGCCGGCTTCTTTTTCAGCTTCCATCTTCTGAATGTCTAATAATGCTTGCTTTCCTCTTTCCTCGTCCTCTTTTTGCTTCGCTAGTAAAAATTGTTCATACTCTGAATTCGATTTTTCCTGTACAATTTCTGTATCTAAACTCATTGCAGGAAAACCAAAATATTGATAGGCATCGGTAATCAAGTTAGCATATTTTCGTTTAATCGCTAAACCTTCCATTTCATTTCTCACTTGAATGGTTAGCTTATTTCCATTAAATTGAGGCACTTGCTCATTTAATAATTTTAAAAGCGGTGGAGAGATTCCTTGCATTTCCTCTATACATGCAGACCAATAGTCACGAATTAATACATCTGTGACGATTCCATTTCTTACTCGAATATCATACGTAATAGTAGCAATATGAGAAAAGCTACTTCTTAACTTTGCAGTAAATAATTGATAGACTTGAAATGGAATGATATCGTCAAACAAAAAATGAAAATGCCATTTCTTGGATCGCTTTTCGACAACAATTTTTTCAATGCTGGCGTTGCGAAAATGGGAAATATATTGATCGTCTGTGAATTGCAATTGCTGCAACAAAATCTGGAAACGATCTACTTTCCCCTGTATATCACTCATTTATGTCGCTCCTTCCAATCTTACTAAATTCTATAAAAATAATTATAGCACAGAAAATCTGTTCTTTTACTTAATGCAGTTTAGCATACAATCGAATACACAAAAAGAAAAAGATTTAGCAATTGGCTAAATCTTTTTCTTTTTATCTTTTTTCAATTATCCTTCTACTTGTGTTAAGCGAAGAATGGTAGCTGCAAGCTCGCTTTCATGAACTTCTAGCATTTCTCCTGTACTTCTCACTTTCACTTCTACGATTCCTTCAGATGCTTTTTTCCCAACTGTTATTCGAATTGGTAAACCAATTAAATCAGAGTCAGCAAATTTCACACCAGCACGCTCAGCGCGGTCATCGACTAATACATCAAAACGATTTACTTTTAATGATGCATATAATTTATCTGTTAATTCATTTTGTGCTTCGTCTTTTGTATTGACAGTGATTAAATGAACATCGAATGGAGCTATAGTATTTGGCCATACAATTCCTCTGTCATCATTAAATTGCTCTACAATTGCTGCCATCGTTCTAGATACACCAATTCCATAGCAGCCCATAATAAGCGCCTGGCTTCTGCCATTTTCATCTAAATATGTTGCACCCATTGCTTCGCTATATCGAGTACCAAGCTTAAAGACATGTCCTACTTCAATCCCTTTTGCAAAAGTAATTGTGCCTTTTCCGTCTGGTGAAAGGTCCCCTTCTTGAATGAAACGGATGTCTGCATATTGATCAACCGCAAAATCACGTTCAGGATTCACATTCACATAGTGGAAATGCTCTTCATTTGCCCCACAAACACCATTAACAATTGCTTTCACAGCATGATCGGCAATTACTTCTACATCTTTTACATTAATTGGACCTAATGAACCAATCTTGCTTCCTAAAACAGCTTCCGTATCTGCATGATCTGCTAATTCTACACTATTTGCTTCTAATAAGTTTTTCACTTTTATATCATTTACTTCATGGTCTCCACGAACTAATACTAGAACAAACTTTTCATCTACTTTAAATAAAAGAGATTTAATGCATTTTTCTGCTGCTACATTTAAGAAAGAAGAAACTTCTTCAATTGATTTCTGCTCTTTCGTTTCTACTTTTTCTAGTTCTTTTGCAGGCTCGTTCATTTTTTCGTAGGAATTAATAACAGGAGCCATTTCAATATTTGCAGCATAATTAGATTCCGTAGAATACGCAATAGTATCTTCTCCTACATCAGATAATACCATGAATTCATGGGTATCCTTCCCGCCCATTGCACCACTGTCTGCGATAACTGCACGATAATTTAAGCCGCAACGCTCGAAAATATTGCAATATGCTTTGAAAATCGCATCATAAACTTCCCCTAAGCTTTAATGGGAAGAATGGAAGCTGTATGCATCCTTCATAATAAACTCTCTGCCGCGCAAGATTCCAAAACGTGGTCTTTTCTCATCTCTGAATTTCGTTTGGATTTGATAAAGGGTAAGCGGCAGACGTTTATACGATTTTACTTCGTCACGAACTAAGCTTGTGATGACTTCTTCATGGGTTGCACCTAATGCAAATTCACGACTATTGCGGTCTTTAAGACGCATCAATTCTGGTCCATAAGTAAACCATCTGCCTGATTCCTGCCATAATTCGGCTTGTTGCAAGGCAGGCATCAAAAGTTCTACTCCTCCTGCAGCATCCATTTCTTCGCGAATAATTTGTTCAATTTTCTTTATTACTTTATTTGCTAGTGGCAAATAGGAATAGATACCACTTGCATTTTGTCTAATATATCCTGCTCTTAATAATAACTGATGGCTTTTAATATCAGCATCTGCTGGTACTTCTCTTAATGTTGGTATTAACATTTTACTTTGCTTCATCTATGTTTGCACCTCTAATATTTTTATGTGTTTGTTATTATTGTGAAGAAAGCTATAGATTAGATTGATTTTTTCTCCACAAAACAACATTCCCCTTATAAAAGGGGAATGAAAAGTATCCTACTGTATAAAAAATCGTTGGATATCATTCCAAGTGACAACGATCATCAACAGCATGAGTAAAGCAAATCCAATAAAATGGACCAACCCTTCTTTTTGTCGGTCAATTGGTTTACCGCGAACTGCTTCGATTGCAAAGAATAATAGGCGTCCACCATCCAATGCAGGTAATGGAAGTAGATTCATAATTCCTAAGTTAATGCTTAAGACAGCCGCCCAATTCATTAAGGAATAGACGCCTGATTGAGCAACAGTATCTGTTGATTGATAAATAGCTACAGGACCACCTAATGCATCAATCGAAAATTGGCCTGTTACTAGTTTTCCAACTGCTCCAATAATATCTTTCGTCCATGTATAGGTTTGTGTTGCTCCATATTGAATAGATTTTAATGGGGATTTTTCCATTGGGCTGTATACACCAACAAGCCCAATTGTTTTCCCATCTACTTCTGTTTCCTTCGGTGTAACATCAATCGTCATTTCTTGTCCATTACGATCAATAAGAAATTCTAAATTTTCCCCTGGACTCTTTTGAATGATAGAAACAACTTCTTTCCATGATCCAACCGACTGGCCATCAATACTTATTACATTATCACCTTCGTGTAACCCAGCACTAATTGCTACCCCATCATCTGTTAGCTTACCAAGCTTAGCTTCATTCGAAGGAATCCCTTGTAATAGAGCGATAACGATAAAAATAAGGAAAGCTAGTACAAAGTTCATGGCAGGACCTGCAAAAATAGCAAGCGTTCGTTGTCCTAATGACTTACTTGCAAACTGACGGTCATATGGCGCAATCTGTGTTTCAACACCATTCTCAACGAAGACCGCGTCTTTTTTAATAGGAAAAACAAGCAGTTTTTCCTCCAAGTCATCCTCAACATAGCCTTTAATGAAGAGCTTATGTTCTAAATCAGCATCCTCAACATTAATAACACGTGCATTTGGATACTTCTCTTTATTATTAATAATGATTTTGGTTACTTCTTCCTTTTCATTTAGGATTAAACCGATTCGATGGCCAGGTTTAATATCGACCATTTCTGGATCTTCCCCTGCCATACGGACATAGCCACCAATTGGTAGAAGACGAATCGTATATACGGTTTCTCCTTTTTTTAAGGAAAGAACTTTAGGTCCCATTCCAATTGCAAATTCACGGCATAAAATACCTGCACGCTTAGCTAAAACGAAATGCCCTAATTCGTGAAAAAATACTAACGCACCAAAAATGATGATAAAAGCTATAACTGTATACAAAATTTAACCACCTTTTTATAGAAGTGTGCTTACTCTTTTTCTTGTTTCTAAGTCAACCTCTTGGATCACTTCAAGACTAGGGTTTAGTATATTCTGATGACTATTTAGTGCTTTTTCGATTAAGTCTTCAATTTGCAGAAAGCTAATTTCGTTATTTAAGAACTTTTGAACCGCCACTTCATTTGCTGCATTTAAAACGGTTGGCAATGTGCCGCCTGCTTTTCCTGCCTCATAAGCAAAATGAAGACATTTAAATCTCTCCATATCCATTTCTTGAAAATGCAATTTTCCTATTGTAGCCAAATCTAATCGTTTCCCATTCGCAACAGAAAGGCGCTCTGGATAGGAAAGGGCGTATTGGATTGGTATTCGCATATCTGGTGTCCCTAATTGAGCAATCACACTACTATCATGAAATTCTACCATCGAATGGATGATACTTTCTTTATGTAATAATACATCTATTTTCTCATACGGAAGCCCAAATAACCAGTGTGCTTCAATTACTTCCAATCCTTTATTCATCATTGTTGCAGAATCTATCGTAATTTTTGCACCCATTGACCAGTTCGGATGATTCAAAGCATCTTCTACTGTCACTTGTTCTAAATCTGTTCTGCTTAAATCTCGGAAGCTCCCACCCGAGGCTGTAATGATTAGGCGCTCAATATTCTTTTGATTTTCCCCTTGTAAACATTGAAAAATAGCCGAATGCTCACTATCAACTGGTAAAATAGGTACATTATATTTTGCAGCAGCTTCCATCACAATATGCCCTGCTGTTACTAATGTCTCCTTATTTGCGATCGCTATAACCTTTTTTGCTTCGATTGCTTGTAAGGTTGGATGTAGCCCAACACTACCAATTACTGCATTAACTAGTATATCTGCTTTATCAAAGACAGCTACTTCCGTTAGACCTTCCATTCCATAGCTTAAATGAATGGTCGGAAAAATTTGTTTTAATTGCTCATAATCGCTTTTTTCTGAAACGGAAACAAGTGATGGTCTGAATTCTTCGATAATCTTTTTTGTAAGTTCTAAATTTCTTCCTGATGAAAAGGCAACTAATTGAAACATATCAGGATGATTTTTAATAACATCCAACGTTTGTGTTCCAATCGATCCAGTCGCCCCAAGCAAACTAATATACTTCACTACCTCACTCCTACACCCATTATTTCCTACCTTTTATTTTAAATTAAATCAAGAAATCGTTCAAAGATAAAATAAAGCAGTGGCCAGACAAAGATAAGGCTATCAAACCTATCCAGAATCCCACCGTGTCCTGGTAATAATCTACCAGAATCCTTCACATCATAATGGCGCTTTAAAGCTGATTCTGTTAAATCCCCAATTTGTCCAAAAATGGATAAGATAATGGTAGTAAAAGCAAAGCCTATAGACCATTCTATGTAGCCAAACACACTAAATAGAACCCCTACCACTAAAGCACTGATAATCCCTCCAACAAATCCTTCGACTGTTTTATTTGGACTGATTTCTGGCCATAATTTTCGCTTTCCAATAGCTCTGCCTATAAAGTAAGCCCCAGAGTCTGTTGCCCAAATAATAAATAACGAATAAATAAGATACGCTAATTGTGTTTCTCTAATTTCAATAAAGAAATGAAATCCAGTTCCTATGTAAATAACAGCCAATATCGAAAATGCGACATCATCAAATGTAAATTTATTTTTAGAAAAAACCATATACGTTAAATACAATAAAACAGCGATTAATCCTATTTCAACTTTTGTGATATTTAAATAATGGTTAGGTAGTACCATCAACCATACAGTAACTAAAGAAATAATTCCCGGAATAGAAAGAAACGGTATTTTTCTCATCCGAAACATTTCAAATATGCCGATTCCGACTAGTAGAAAAGTGAAAAGTACCAGTGGTAGCTTTCCGATTAAAACGAACGGCAAAAATACGGCTATTGCAATAATTGCTGTAATTATTCTTTGCTTCATCTCTAAACCAACTCTCTTCAGACACCGCCAAAACGGCGTTGTCTGTTTTGAAATTCTTCGATTGCTTCTATTAAATGTTGGCCACTAAAATCTGGCCATAAGACTTCTGTAAAATAAAGTTCCGAATAAGCTATTTGCCATAGCATAAAATTACTTATTCTTATTTCCCCACTTGTACGAATTAATAAATCAGGCTCTATTATCTCTTCTGTCATTAAATAAGAGGCAAACATTTCTTCTGATAAGTTGTCTATCTCTATTTTCCCCGATTGACTATCTTTTACAACACCTTTAACAGCGTCTATGATTTCGGCTCGAGAACCATAATTCAAGGCAAAGTTTAATTGAAGACCAGTATTATGCTTTGTTTGTTCCACAGCACGATTTAAGGCATTAAGTGTAGACTCAGGCAATCCCTCTGTATAGCCAATCGCTGTTACACGAACATTTTTCTCTATTAATTCCGGCAAAAATGTACCAAGAAATTGTTCTGGAAGGGACAGTATATAATCCACTTCCGATTTTGGCCTTTTCCAATTTTCTGTAGAAAAGGCATATAGAGTTAACACTTTAATTCCAAGATCATTTGCGATGGTTGTAATCCGCTTAACGCATTTCATTCCTTCATGATGTCCAGCAATTCTCGGCAATTTTCTTTTTTTCGCCCATCGCCCATTACCATCCATGATAATCGCAACATGCTCTGGAATATTTCGCATTTTTAATGCAGATATGCGGTCTTGGAAATTAGAAGAAATTGGTTTCTTTTTCCATAACCTTATTTTGTTAAACATAAAATAGCTCCTCCAAAATAGATCCCTTTCGTATCTTACTATTAACAGTGATTATATGTATACAGTATATGATTTAAACTGTATCTGTTTATATTCTCTACTAAACAACTAGCTTTAAGATAATCATCATAATAACGATATTGCATAATACAAGGATCGACTTTTCTATTAAATTCTTCGTGTCCATAAACCTATCATATCCCCTAGTAAGATAACACAATAAGTTCCCTTTCTATATTATAGGAAAATAGTCAGCTTAAGCAACTAAGAATTAAAAAACTAGCTAGTTTTGGCTATTTTTGGACAAAAATTAATATTTTGGACAATTTTGATCCTTTTCAAATTGATTTATTTATACGTAATCACTTAACACTATTCTTGCTAGCTGGAGGAAGTTATTCCCTCTCTTATCTGCTTTAAACAACTTACTCTTAAATAGACAAAAAGTAATTTTAGAAAAGAAAGACATGAATTTGATGAAGAAAAAAACCCCCTATATAGTAGAGGGTTTCATCAACATATAAACAAATCTCGTTGATTTCCGCTCCAGACACACTTGCTTTTTTGGAGAGAAATGGGAGGAGCGCCTCCTTGGCTTATAGCTTGCAGGGATTTTTCCACTTCCCTCTCTTCCCGCAGAAGTTTAGTGTCCATTGCTGTAAGAATCAACTAAAGAATTCTCATTAGAATACACCTTAGTACCTTGCAGTGTTATACTTCTAAAATTTCTTTTTCTTTTTCTTTTGTTAACGCATCAACTTTACTAATGAATTCATCCGTTAATTTTTGGATATCTTCATTAAAGCCGCGTAGTGCATCTTCTGTGATTTCGCCGTTTTTTTCTAATTTCTTTAGATCATCATTACCGTCTCGGCGGATATTACGAATAGCAATTTTCGCTTCTTCGGACTCTTTTTTCACGTTCTTTACTAATTCCTTACGACGCTCTTCTGTAAGCATTGGAATAGAAAGACGGATAACACTTCCATCGTTTGAAGGATTTAATCCAATATCAGATTTAAGAATTGCTTTTTCAATATCTCCAAGAATCGTTTTATCATACGGTTGAATTACAAGCAACCTAGCTTCTGGAACACTAATACCAGCAATTTGATTGATTGGTGTTGGTGCACCATAATAATCTACTGTAATTCGATCTAATAAGGAAGCATTAGCTCTACCTGCACGAATACTTGCAAGCTCACGTGAATAGCTTTGAATCGCTTTATTCATTTTTTCCTTTGTATTTGCAATAACTTGTTTAGGCATTATTTTTCCCCCTCACGATTGTTCCAATTGTCTCACCCATTACCGCTCTCTTAATATTGCCGTCTTCCATGATAGAGAACACGATTAACGGAATGTCATTATCCATACATAATGATGAAGCAGTTGAATCCATTACTGCAAGACCGTCTTTAATCACATCAAAATAAGTAAGTTCTTCAAATTTCGTTGCAGTTTTATCTACTTTCGGATCTGCTGAATATACACCGTCCACATTATTTTTTGCCATTAAAATAACGTCTGCCTCTATTTCAGCAGCTCTTAGGGCAGCTGTTGTATCTGTTGAGAAATAAGGGTTTCCAGTTCCTGCAGCAAAAATCACAACACGTTTCTTCTCAAGATGTCGAATGGCACGTCTTCTAATATAAGGCTCCGCTACCTGTCTCATTTCAATTGAAGATTGTACACGTGTTTCAATGCCCATTTGCTCTAAACTATCTTGAAGTGCCAATGAATTCATAACAGTAGCAAGCATTCCCATATAATCAGCGTTCGCTCGGTCCATTCCCATTTCTTCCCCGATTTTACCGCGCCAAATATTTCCACCGCCAACAACTACAGCCGCTTCTACACCAAGATCTGCAACTTCCTTCACTTGCTGTGCTACGTTTTTGATTACACTTGGATTGATACCAAATCCAGCTTCACCAGCTAATGCTTCACCACTTAATTTCAGAACAACACGTTTATATTTTGGATTACTACTCATGGAAACCTCCGCTATATTTGAAATATCTTGAAAAATAGGGAACACCGTGGTGCCCCCTATGATAACATGAATTAATCAATCATTTATTTATTATTATTTCTTATTTACTTGGTTCATAACTTCTTCAGCGAAGTTATCTTCACGTTTTTCGATTCCTTCTCCCACTTCGTAACGAACGAATTCACGTAAAGTAGCACCTTTAGATTCTACAAATTGACGAACCTTTTGGTCAGGGTTTTTAACAAATGTTTGATCAAGTGCACATACATCTTCAAAATATTTGCTTAAGCGGCCTTCAACCATTTTCTCAACGATTTTAGCTGGTTTTCCTTCGTTAAGCGCTTGTTGTGTTAATACTTCTTTCTCATGTGCCACTTCTTCTTGAGAAACTTGGTCACGAGATACATATTTAGGATTTAATGCAGCAATGTGCATCGCAACATCTTTAGCAGCAGAATCATCAGTAGTTCCTTCTAATACAGTTAGAACACCAATGCGTCCGCCCATGTGAAGATAAGCACCAAATGAATCATTATCTGTTTTTGTTTTGATTTCAAAACGACGTAGAGATAATTTTTCACCGATTTTAGCGATTGCTGCATTGATATGTGATTCAACTGTTGTACCTTCCGTAATGTTTGAAGCATGTGCTTCTTCTACAGTTGCAGGTTTAGTTGCTAATAAATGTGTAGCAAGTTCGTTTACTAAGTTTTGAAAACCTTCGTTTTTCGCAACGAAATCAGTTTCAGAGTTTACTTCAAGAATAACTGCTTCATTACCTTCTACAGCGATATAAGTTGAACCTTCAGCAGCTACACGGTCTGCTTTCTTAGCAGCACTTGCAATACCTTTTTCACGTAAGAAGTCAATCGCTTTATCTAAATCTCCATTCGTTTCAGTAAGTGCTTTTTTACAATCCATCATTCCAGCACCAGTTTTTTCACGTAGTTCTTTTACCATTTGAGCTGTAACAGCCATAGTAATTTGCCTCCTTAAGGTTTATGTATTATTTTTTTTACCATTTTATTTCACTTTTAAGCAGGATGCTTGAAAAAAAGGTGATAAGAGGGATGCTCTTTATCACCTTTTCCACAAGTCCCTAAACAAATACTTATTATCCATTAAGTTCAATCAAATTGATCCTAAACTCATTCGTAACAAGTCATGCGGTTCTATTAAGCAGAAGTTACTTCTTCGCCTTGTTTAGCTTCAAGAATTGCATCTGCCATTTTTGCAGTTAATAATTTAACAGCACGGATTGCATCATCATTCGCAGGAATAACAACATCAATTTCGTCTGGATCACAGTTAGTATCAACAATACCAACGATTGGAATATTTAATTTATGAGCTTCTGCAACTGCAATACGTTCTTTACGTGGATCTACGATGAATAAGCAGTCAGGAATCTTCTTCATATCTTTAATTCCGCCTAGGAATTTTTCTAAACGCTCAAGCTCTTTGTTTAATTGAACTACTTCTTTTTTAGGAAGTACTTCAAAAGTGCCATCTTCAGACATTCTTTCGATATCTTTAAGACGAGCAATACGCTTTTGAATCGTTTCAAAGTTAGTTAAAGTTCCACCTAACCAGCGTTGGTTTACATAGTATTGACCAGAACGGATAGCTTCCTCTTTAACTGAATCTTGTGCTTGCTTTTTCGTACCAACGAAAAGAACTGTACCGCCGTTTCCAGCTAATTCTTTCACATAGTTATAAGCTTCTTCAACCTTTTTAACTGTTTTTTGAAGGTCGATGATGTAAATGCCGTTACGCTCTGTGAAAATATATTTTTTCATTTTTGGGTTCCAACGGCGAGTTTGGTGACCGAAATGTACACCAGCTTCAAGTAATTGTTTCATTGAAATAACTGACATGTTTTTTCCTCCTAATGGTTTTGATTTCCTCCGCTTTTTTCATTTTTAATCAAAACTGTAAATAATACAGCACCAATGATTAAATCCAAAAGCGTGTGTATTAACACCATTTGTTAATATAGCATATGTACTACATACAATCAAGTATATTTACGAATTTTGTCTAAATTTAAGGAGTAGCTCCATTTCTGTCTTCCCTTTATTTAATGTTTTCGCTATTTCCTCAATGCTTTTTCCTTCTGCTTGCATCTCAGAGGCTAATTCAGCAATAGACTTTTCCTTCTTTTCTTTCTCTGGCGGAAGGATTAAGTTCAACAGCTCTTCCATATCTTCCTTCTCTAGTCTATCTTCTTTATTATTTTCTCGTTCAGACGGAGAAGGAGAGGTATTTTTATATACATTTAACATGGCTTTATTCCCTTTCAACTCTTTCGGCTTAAAGTCAACGTTTGTCGCATCATCCATCTCTTTTTCCTCTCGCTTCTCCTGTTGTATTACTTTAGGTTGGAATGAATAAAGCTTTTCGATAAACTGTTCATTATCCTCTTTAATTTCCGATATAAAGGTAGAAATTATTTCTTCCATTTCCTCTATATTCTTTTTCTGTTCTTTTTCTATGTCGACAAACCGATTTTGTCTAAGATATAAAATGACAATACTAAGTATAGCGATTAAATTTAATGTAATGCTTAAAAAAAGTAAAAAGTTAACCATTTTATCCCTCTATCCACTAAAGTCGATACTTTGTCCCTTATATGGGTGTATCGTGGTATTCTCTATTTCGTTAAACTCCTTCTTTTCTTCACTCCTTGTTTGTTCGTGAAGGTGTTTATCTCCCTTTTTATTAGAATTGACTTTTCCCTTTCCTTCTCCCTTTATGACCGTTATTCTTTTTCTTTCCTCTTCTTTTCCAGCTTCTTTGGCAGCGAAAGAATACATTTGCTGATGTTTCTGATCTTGTTGTTCTTGAAGCTTTCCTGCATCATAAGTTCTTGGTAGAGCAACTTGCATTTCTATTGCCTTCAAACTCATATGCCTTCACCCATTTCATTAGATTACTTTTTCTAAAGAATGCCTTAATTTAAAGATAGCTTTTGAATGTATCTGCGATATTCTTGAAGTGGATAAATTCATTACTTGTCCAATTTCCGTTAACGTTAATTCCTCTTTATAAAACAAACTAATAACAAGCTGTTCTTTCTCATTTAGCTCCTGAATTTTTTCTGCCATTTCTTGCACTAATTCATCCTTGATAACTTTTTCTTCTGGAATAATGGTTTTATCATCTCGGATTGAAAAACTTTGTGCCTCTTTCTCCTCCCCCTCATTTAGCTGCTCATCAATAGATAGCACGTTGGCAAAAAAGTGTTCATTCATCGTACTATACACTTCTTCAACACTTGTGCCTAATTCATCAGCAACTTCCTGTGCAGTGATATTTCTCATTAATTTTTGTTCCAGTTTTTCAATTGCGGCTTCAATCTTCTTTGACTTTTCCCTTGTCCCCCTTGATAACCAGTCTTCCTTCCGAAGGCCATCAATAATACTTCCTCTAATCCGAAAAGATGCATATGTATCAAACTTTAAGTCTCTATTTGGATCAAATCGTTGTAAAGCATCATATAAACCCATCATCCCGAGGCTCGTTAATTCGTCTCGCGACACACTTTTCGGTAATCCTATGGATATTCTTTGCACATGAAAACTAACTAAAGGCATATACTTCTTTATTAACTGGTTGCCTGCTTCTTGATCTCTCGAACTAATCCACAATTCCCATGCTTGCTTTTCTTCTGTTGTTGACTCATTGGCCATTAAATACCCTCCTCTAAAAAACAGTGAACATTAACATTCGCACTAAATCTTTTCTGTCTATAATCGTAAAGGAGAAAGAGACTTTCATTCTTTCCTTTCCTTTTTCTACAAGAAAACTACATTTATAAAGCCATTCACTAAAATGAACACTCATCAGCAGGCTTTCCCCTTCTCCCACTAATGGTCAGCTGAATCCTCGGACATGTAAGGACGGTTCGTCTCCCTGTTATCTTTTGAATTATAAAAAGCAAGAAGTGAGAGTCTTACTTATGTTTAGGAGTAGGAACAGAGAATAGGTCGTCCCATTTTTTCATTTTCGTGCTTTTTATTTTTATCCTTTACATTCCTATCCATTCAGCAAAAAAATAAGAATTATAATTAAGATACTTCGTCCCTTTTTATGTATATATTTCACTATTGATTTTAGCAGAAGACATGATTTTTTATCTATCCTTTCTAATACCGCTACAAAAAATAGGTATAAAGACTTATTATAAATTTGCTTCAAAAATAAGAAGTTTTCTTTTCGGCCACAATATGTTCACAGAATCTCGATGGGAGCATTCCAGTTAAACTGCTATAGTATTTATTCAATAAAAAAGCAGCAAAAAAAGACTAGCTCTTAACAAAGAATAACCTATAGAATAGGAATTCTTTTTAACGAGAGACAGTCTTATTCTTCACTCCTATTCGGTTCATTAAACAAACTACTTTCGTCCAACTTAGATAATATGTATTCCTTTGTTCACCGTACGAATCGTTAATTGATGGGTAGCTGGGGAAAATTCAATTGTTCTTCCGCTATTCCCCCCTACATCTTCACTAACTATTTTAATCCTTAATGCTTCCAATGTATTTTTCACTGCTTCTACATTTCTAGGACCTATTCTCATAACATCGCTTGTTCCATTAAACTGAAACATTTGCGCTCCGCCAGCAATTTTGGCTAATAAGGAATGTCTTTTTACCCCTAACCCTTCTAAACGTTCCACTAATTCAATAATCGCTGTATCTGCAAATTTAGCCTTATTTATAGTTCCAGATTTTGAAATAGACGCTTCTGGCAGCATGATATGTGCTAATCCAGCAATAGATTTCATTGGACTATATAATACAATTCCTACACAGGATCCGAGTCCTGAGGTTCGAATCGTGTTAGGAGGATGTACCACATTCATATCAGCAATTCCAACTTTTATCACTGTAGTCTGTTCAGTCACCATCTTTCACTCCTAATGACTGAAATAATGTGCTAAAAGAGTCTGGATCAGGCAATAAAAAGAAATGTCCATTTACAGTATCAGAAAGCTTAATATCTTCTCCATTCAATTCTGTATTGATGACAATTGCATAATCGCTTACTTGTGAATGTTCGACTAATCCATATGTAACAATCGCGCCAACCATGTCAATGGCAAGCGCTGGAACAGATGGATATAAGGATAGCTGCGTGAAATCGGATAAGGAAGATAAATAGGAACCAGATAAAATATTTCCCAATTCCTGTAATGCTGAAATAGATAACTCATCATATGGCAGTGCAAAGTTAACAGAAGTATCTCCAATCATATCCTGGACAAATTTAGTTGCCTGCTCGATAGGAAGAATAAAGAACATACTTCCAGGAACATCGCCCTCTATTCTTAAGAAAACTCCTGCAACAATATTATCTGCCCCTCCAGCCATTTCCATCATTTCATCAAATGTTACAATTTGAACATCAGGCACCTTCATATCAATCTTTTTATTAAGGAGCTTTGACAAAGAGGTTGCAGCGTGTCCTGCCCCAATATTACCAATTTCTCTTAATACATCAAGCTTCATTGAATCAATATCATTTATATAACCCATGCTTATTCATCACTTTTAGTAGTAGAATAATTTCTTAAAATAGTGCGGTCAAACACTTTTTCTAAATCTACAAGAATTAGTAAACGTTTATCAAGCTTGACTACCCCTTTAATATAATCAACCTCATCCCCATTAATGGTTTCTGGAGCTGGCTCATATAAAGCAGTATCTACATCTACAACATCATTGGCTGAATCAACAATAATGCCTACTTCCATATCTTCTAACATAATAATGATGATTCTTGTACTTTCTGTGTAAGGAATTTCTTCCAAATTAAACCGAAGCCGTAAATCAATAATCGGCGTTACTACTCCTCTTAAATTAATCACACCTTTAACAAAAGGAGCGATATTTGGAATTCTAGTAATATGCATATTCTTTTCAATGGACATGACTTCATTGACAGAAATAGCATATTCCTTTCCTTTCAATTCAAATATTATTAATTTTTCGTCTGTTGAAACTGCATCACTCATCTTTTTCATCCCTCTCCAATTAACCTTATCTACATACTAAAGCCAAAGAGTCTTTATCATCACCTAAGTGATGCTTTATGTCATTTTATAGCATGCATTAACATTTCCACCATTTGATGTGTTTGCCATATTAATGGGTATTATGTTTGCTACATAGACATACATCTTTTATAAGAGAATTATTTAATTAATGCATTACAATCCATTATTAGTGCTACTTGTCCATCACCCAAAATGGTTGCCCCAGATATTGCATATGCACTTGAAAGGTAAGCACCTAATGACTTTAATACAACTTCTTGCTGTCCGATAAATCCATCCACAACAAGACCTGCGAGTTTTTCTCCTTTTCTTACGATAACAACTGAATAATATTCACTTTCCGCTTTTGTTGATGGAACATCAAAAATATCTTTTAAGAATAATAATGGAACCACTTTACCTCGGAAATCAATGACTGTCTGATTATGGGCATGCATTACATCCTTTTTATAAACAATGGCTGTCTCAATAATCGATGACAATGGAATGGCATACTTTTCAGCTTGAATTTCTACTAGCATTACAGAAATAATCGATAGGGTTAATGGTAATTGAATAGAGAATAGCGATCCTTTTCCTTCTTCTGATTCGATTGTGATGGAACCACCTAAAGATTCTATTGTATTTTTTACAACATCAAGTCCTACGCCACGTCCCGAAATATCTGAGATTTGGTCTGCGGTAGAAAACCCAGATGCAAAAATAAGTTCAGCAATTTGCGAATCCGTTAATGTCTTAGCTATTTCTTTTGAAACAATGCCTTTATTAATAGCTTTAGAAAGAACTTTCTCTTTATTTATCCCTGCTCCATCATCTTCGAGCTCAATAAAAACATGGTTCCCGCTATGATATGCACGAAGAACGACTGTCCCTTCTTCATGTTTATTATTTGCTCTTCTAACCTCTGGTGTTTCCACTCCATGATCAAGCGCATTGCGGATTAAATGAACTAACGGATCGCCAATTTCGTCAATAACCGTACGATCGAGTTCTGTTTCAGCACCAATGATTTGCAAGTCAATTTTCTTATTTAAATCACGAGCAAGCTGTCTTACCATTCTTGGAAAACGATTAAACACGGTTTCAACAGGAACCATTCGCATATTCAAAATAATATTTTGCAGGTCTCCTGTTACTCTTGACATTCTCTCCACGGTTTCATGCAGCTCTTGATCTTTGAGATTAGAAGATATTTGCTCTAATCTTCCTCTGTCTATAACAAGCTCCTCAAAAAGATTCATCAAAATATCTAAACGCTCAATATTAACACGAATGGTCTTATTCGAAATTTTAGTCGCCGTTTGTTTCTCTGGCTGCTTATTTTCTGCAGGAGCATCATTTTCTGCAACAGGAGTATTTTTCTTTTCTTCCTGCCCTTCCTCCACCACATTCATTTCAGTTGTAGATTGGTCTGCTTGCTTACCTGATATACTAGTTGCAAAAAACTCTCTTACTTCTACCTTTTCTACTTCTGAAACTTTCATGATAGATGTTTCTATTTTATTAGCTGCTTCTTTTGATATAAGAGTTACCATAAAGTCATAATCAAACTTTTCTTCCTCTAGCTCATCTACAGCTGGCACCGATTTAACAACTTCTCCTAATGATTCTAAAGCTTCAAAAATCATATATACTCTTGCAGCTTTTAATAAACAGTCGCTTTTCAATGTAATATTAATTTCATAAGTAAAAAAACCTTGATCTGCTGATTGTTGTAATACGGTCGTTTCAAATTGATCATAATGATTTTCTCTTGCTGGAGCTTTTTCTATAGTAGTAGCGGCAACCTCAACCTCCGCTTTCTTAAGTTGATTTATCGGTTCACCTTTTTCGATTTGAACAAGCTTTTCAACAACTTCCTCTACATTTCTCTTTCCGTCTCCACCACTAGCAATTGATTCTACCATCGCATCAAGATCATCGACAGCTAAGAAAATGACATCCAATATTTCTGGAGAAAAAACAATCTTCTTATTTCTGATTGCATCAAGCACATTTTCCATTTGATGGGTTAAGCTTGCTAAGTCCTCATACCCCATTGTCGCCGACATCCCTTTTAAAGTATGGGCTGCACGGAAAATCTCATTTACTATTTGTAAATTCTCAGGATCCTTTTCCAATTCTAATAGATGTTCATTACATGCTTGTAAATGTTCTTTACTCTCTTCAATAAAAACTTCTAAATACTGACTCATTTCCACCTTGCTTCACATCCCTTGACGTTATACATATTTCATAATAGTTTCCGCAATTTGATCTACCTTTTGAATATCATCTATATAATTCGTGGCAATAGCTGTTTTAGGCATTCCAAAAACTATACATGTTTCTTGCGACTCAGCGATAGCCTTTAGATAGCCTTGTCTTGCTAATTTCTTTAAACCCTCTGTACCATCAGAACCCATACCAGTCATAATAACTGCAATTTTTGCATAGGCTTTCAATTCGCTAACAGACTCAAACATTACATCTACTGATGGCCGATGACCGTTTAGAGGTGCTGCTTCGTCCAACACAATGGCTGTATGACCTCCAGCTGTCTTTACCTTTAAATGCAAACCACCTGGCGCGATATAGGCAACACCATTACGGATAATTTCGCCATGTTCGGCCTCCTTTACTGTAATCGCCGATAACGTATTAAGGCGATTTGCAAGCGAACGGGTAAATCCTGCTGGCATATGCTGAACGACTAAAATCGGTGCTTCTATATCACTTGGTAAACTAGTTAAAACTTTTTGCAACGCTCTTGGACCACCTGTCGATGTTCCAATAACCACTACTTTTTTCATAGGTTTCATCCATTTATCTGAAAAACCTATCTTTTGTACTACTTTCTCTTTTTCTTCGCTTGGTTCCATTTTACTATAAGAAGATTGTGAAGGAATAGTCTTTTTTCCTTCATTAGAGAGATTTATTAATGTTTTTCGCTTTACATTGCTTGCCAAAATTATTTTTTCTATTAATTCCTGCTTTACTTTATATAAATCTAGAGAAATAGAACCAGATGGCTTTGTAATAAAATCAATTGCACCTGCCTGCATTGCCTGAATGGTACTTTCCGCTCCCGCCTTCGTTATACTTGAAAGCATTAGAACTGGTACAGGATGCTCTGCCATCATTCTCTTTAAAGCACTTAGTCCATCTAATACTGGCATCTCAACATCAAGAGTTACCACATCAGGAGCTAATTCCTTGACTTTTTTAATGCCATCCTCGCCATTTCTAGCGGTGCCAATAACGGTTATTCTCGTGTCTTCAGAAAGAAAATCAGTAATTAGCTTCCGCATAAATGCAGAATCGTCAATAACGAGAACCTTTATTTTCTCCACTTTAATCCCCAACTACCTTTCAAACAAAAACCTTTTTAATTTTGACACAAAAGAGTGTCTATTAACTAGATGAGATTCTGTAAACTGTTGTTTACCATATCTATCGGCAATTTCACGCAAAGCTTTAGATGCTTCTGATTTTTCATTAAAAAAGACGAAAGGAATTTGTTTTCTGACAGCCTGTGCAACATTTGTATCATCTGGAATATAGCCTAGGTTAATAAGATCTCGATGTAAAAATTGTTTCACTACTTGACTAAGCTTTTGGAGTGTCTCCACTCCATCTTTTTTCGTTATCGTACGATTAACGACAAGATACAATGGAAGTGTATTGTTCCTCGTATGAATGAATTTCATCGCTGCATAAGCATCTGTTATCGATGTCGGTTCCGGCGTAGTGATGACAATACAATCATCAACAGATAATATGAATTTTAAGGAATCCGTACTGATTCCTGCTCCCATATCAAGGAGGATATAATCATATTGGCTTAACAACATATGAAAATGCTGAAAGAAACTTTCAAGCTTCTCCTCCTCGATATTAACAAAATCACTAAGTCCAGAACCACCTGCAATATAATCTAGTCCCTCGAACCCCTTTGTAATAATATTCTCAAAGCCGATATTATTTCTAAAAAAATCAACGATTGTAAAACGAGATTGGGTTCCCATTAAAATATCAATATTGCCCATTCCTATATCCATGTCAATTAACAATGTACGGTAGCCCCGTTTTTGTAACGTGAGGGCAAAATTAAGAGAAAAATTTGATTTCCCAACCCCACCTTTTCCACTTATAATGGCTAATGTTTTGTGATTGGACTGATTTTTACGATTTGTATTCAATTGCTCGATTTTTTTTCTTAAGATTGAAGCCTGATCTGTCATCCTTAATCTACCTCAATTATTTTATTTACCAGCTCTATTGGCGTTGCTTGGATAATATCGTCAGGAACATTCTGCCCTGTCGTAATATAGGCAACACCCTTTTTGCATGAAACGATTAAATTGATCATTGCTCCATAAGAAGACGTTTCGTCTAATTTTGTAAAAATAAATGAGTCGATTTCAATTGCTGAAAATTGTTGATATATCTCTTCTAAGTCTTTCTGCTTTGCCGTCAACGATAGAACAAGCAATGTTTCCATTTCTCTTTTATAATCGACAACTTGCATCAAATCTTCAACATATTTTTTATTTCGAAAATTTCTTCCTGCTGTATCAATTAAAATAATATCGCAATTTTCTAATTTCCTTGTTGCGTTTTCAAAATCTTCCATCGAATAGCAAACCTCAAGGGGAACATCCAAAATAGTTGCATATGTTTTAAGCTGTTCAATCGCTCCAATCCTGTATGTATCTGTCGTAATAAAGCCTACCGTTTTTTGTTGCTTTAAAATTATATTTGCTGCTATTTTTGCTAAAGTTGTTGTCTTTCCTACACCGGTAGGACCAATTACATTAATATATTTTTTGGATAAAGAGATTTCTCCAAAGGAATAGGAGGAAATTTCCGTTAATAGAAGCTGTTGTGCCCATTTAAAAACATCAGGTTCTTGTACATTTTCCCCTGCTGCATACCATTTAGCCACAAGTTCTTTAACCAATCTGTCTTTAATGGATTTTTCTATTTCATGTTTTGCTAATTGGTGCACTACTTTTTTTATAGGAGTAGGGATGGAGAAGGAGACATTGCTACTTAAGTCTCCAAATGCTTGTACATGTTGATTAATTTCATCAAGTTGCTTTACGATATCCGGATAATCAGCACTCCCTTTCCCATTCACTGACTGATCTATACTAGGTTGATCAAAAGATTTTGTGTTAGGTGGTTGTTCTTTTATTAATATTGGATGCCGCACCTCGTTCTTCTTCATTTGTTTATATTGAGGAACGGGCACATCCGAAACACTTGGATCAATTGCTGCAAGGACTTCTATGTTTCTTTTTTTAAAAAGGCCTAAGAAGCCTCCTGTATAAATCACTTTAGAATGAAGAATAACGGCATCATTTCCTAATTCAGCTCGAATTCTTTTCATAGCTTCCGGCATATCACGTGCTATATATTTTTGTATTTTCATTCGATATTCACAACTCCCACACTTTGAACTTCCACATTTGCTTCTAATTCATTGTACGATAATACTGGAACTTGTGGAAAATAGCGTTCTGTCAATTGTCTTACATACATACGAACAGCTGGTGAGCATAAAAGAATCGGTAGCTGTTCCATGACAGACAGTTGCTCAATTTGTCCTGCGATGCTTTCTAAAATGGACTGAGAAACACTTGGATCAAGTGCCAAAAAGTTTCCATGTTCTGTTTGTTGTATATTATCCACTATTAGTTTTTCCACTTTTCCTGATAAAGTTACAACTTTTAGGGAATCATTTTGATTTGAATATTGATTGGTTATTTGACGAGCTAATGATTGTCTTACATACTCAACAAGTAAATCTGTATCAGATGTCATCTTCCCAAAGTCTGCTAATGTTTCAAAAATCACTGGCAAATTGCGGATAGAAACATTTTCTTTTAACAATTTTGCGAGAACCTTTTGGATTTCTCCTATAGATAACGGACTAGGTGTCACTTCTTCAATTAAGATTGGGTAGCTTTCCTTCACATGATCCACTAATTGTTTTGTCTCTTGTCTGCCTAATAATTCATAAGCATTTGCCTTAATAACCTCCGTAATATGGGTCGATACGACAGATGGCGGATCTACTACTGTATATCCAAATATTTCTGCTTGTTCCTTTGTGCTTTCTGTAATCCATTTAGCTGGTAGCCCAAAGGATGGCTCAATAGTATCAATACCTTCTATAGCATCATCATCCATCCCTGGACTCATTGCTAAATAATGATCCAACAATAGCTCTCCGCGCGCTCTCTCATTCCCTTTTATTTTTAACCGATATTCATTTGGCTGTAATTGAATATTATCTCTTATACGGACAACAGGTATTACCAGTCCTAATTCTATTGCTAGTTGTCTCCTAATCATAACAACTCGATCTAACAGGTCTCCACCTTGATTAGCATCTGCAAGCGGAATCAGTCCATATCCAAACTCAAATTCAATTGGATCCACATTTAATAAACTAACGACACTTTCTGGACTCTTCAACTCATCTGTCTGTATTTCTTCCTCCATCTCTTGCATCTGCTCCAAATCAGGCTTTGGCTTTATCGACAAGTAATAGGCACCAAAGATAAGAAGTCCTGCAATAGGAATGGTTAAAAAGTCATCTATCGGTGTAAATAATCCTAAGAGAAAAATGGTTCCGCCAGCAACATACAGCATTTTCGGATAAGCCATTAGCTGTGATGTAATATCAGAACCTAGGTTACCTTCAGAAGCAGCTCTTGTTACCACAATACCTGTTGCAGTAGAAATTAATAATGCAGGTATTTGGCTGACAATTCCGTCCCCTACTGAAAGTAAAGAAAAGTGCTGGGCAGCATCTGCGGTTGCCATTCCAAGCTGGGTCATTCCAATTACAATTCCAAAAATCAGGTTGATAAAAACAATAATAATACCAGCAATGGCATCCCCTTTAACGAATTTACTGGCACCATCCATAGAACCGTAAAAATCTGCTTCTCTACTTACTTTTTCTCGACGCTGTCTTGCTTCTTGCTCGGAAATAATTCCAGCATTTAAATCAGCATCAATACTCATTTGCTTCCCTGGCATAGCATCTAATGTAAAACGAGCTGCGACTTCTGATACACGCTCTGAACCTTTCGTAATAACTACAAATTGAATGATAACCAGAATTAAAAAGACCACTAACCCAACAACAATATTTCCGCCAATAACAAAGGTTCCAAAGGTATGTACTACCCCACCTGCATCCCCTGTAGATAAAATGGATCTAGTAGTGGATACATTAAGCCCTAGTCGAAAAAGGGTTGTTAATAGCAAAAGCGAAGGGAAAATAGAGAATTCGAGAGCTTCACTCATATTCATAGTTAATAATAGGATGAGTAGCGCCAATGTAATATTAAGTAAGATAAGAACACTTAATAACCACGTTGGAAATGGAATAATTAACATTGCAATAATGAGAATTACTCCTATCACTACGATTAAGTCTTTCCTTGCCATTTCTTCCGCTCCTTAAAAACGCACATTTGATTCCTTATTATTTACAATAATTCATTTACTAATAATTCTCGCATTATTTATCTCTCGTCTGGTAGACAATAGCAAGAATTTCCGCAACTGCTTTATAAAATTCTTCAGGCACTAAATCTCCTATCTCTACTTGATTATACATAGCTCGTGCTAATGGACGATTTTCTACCATCACAACATTATTTTCTTTTGCCACTAGCTTTATTTTTTGTGCAATAAAATCTACTCCCTTGGCAACAACATAGGGTGCATCATACTTTTCCTCATCATATTTTAAACAAATTGCATAATGAGTGGGATTAGTAATGACTACATCTGCAGAAGGCACATCCTGCATCATTCGGTGCATCGCCATTTCTCTTTGCTTTTGTTTTATTTTTGACTTTAATAATGGGTCCCCCTCCATGTTTTTATATTCATCTTTAATGTCTTGCTTTGACATCCGAATATTTTTTTCATAGTCATATCGTTGATACATATAGTCCATTAGCGATATGACTAACAGTGCAACGGACGCATAAAGTCCCATTTGCACGGTCAATTTAGCAATTGTCACTGCAATAGAACCGATTGATTTATGGGAAAGAATAAGGATTTCATCCATTTTTCCCCATAGAACAGAAAAAACAACGATGCCGATTACCGTAATTTTAAGCAAAGACTTTAAGAGCTCAACAATAGAGCGAAGGGAAAACATTCTCTTAAATCCTGACAGAGGATTTATTTTTTCTAATTTCAATTTAATTGCTTCGGGCGAGAACAAAACACCAACTTGCATATAATTAGCTACGATGCCCCCAACAAGGGCTGCAATTAAAATAGGGCTTAATAGAAGTGCAGCTTCCTTCACAATATCTAAAAACAAGGCCTGCATAGAATTTACAGAAGTGTTAATGTTCGTAAAATCACTAAAAGTAAAAGTGAGAATGGACATTAATCCATCTAAAAGATATCCACCTGTGAAGCTTAATACACCAAATACAACTAAAAGAACAAGTGCTGTATTAACGTCCTGACTTTTTGCAACTTGTCCTTTTTTTCTAGTATCTTGTCTTTTCTTAGGAGTAGCTTTTTCTGTTTTTTCTCCTGCAAAGTACTGTAGATTCACTCGTAGGAGTTTCATTTATCCACCACCTCCTAATATGTTCATTATTCCCCTCATTGTTGTTAAAATGGACGAGAATAAATGAGAGACGGAAGACATGAGTACCCCTATAACAATAAAGAGAATGACTAAGCCTGCAATTAGTTTAATGGGAACCCCAACAACAAAGATATTTAATTGTGGAACGGTTCTTGCGACAATTCCTAATCCCACATCAACAAGAAAGATGCTCCCGACAATAGGAATGGACATTTGAAAGGCAATTACAAACATTAAACTGAATGTTTTAAGGAGAAATTCTGCCAAATTCCCATCACCAAAATGAATCCAAGCCTGGTCTAGCGGTATATATTGATAGCTATAAAAAATTCCATCTAATAACAAATGGTGACCATTAGATGCTAACAAAAAGAACATAGCAATAATGGTTAAATATTGACCAGTAAGTGGACTTTGCGTACCTGTTTGGGGATCTATGACATTTGCAATAGCAAATCCCATTTGAAAATCTATAAAACCACCTGCGATTTGAATGGCAGCAAACAACATATAGGCAACAAATCCAATTAGTATCCCTACCATGGCTTCTTTCATAATAAGAAAGTAGTAGGTTGAATCAATTGCTAGTGTTGGCACATCCATTCCCCAAAACATAATTAAAGATAAAAAAAAGCCTAAACCTACTTTAAAAGATGTAGGAATCGTCCGATAAGAAAATATAGGCAACATTAAAAAGAACGAAGTAACCCGAACGACGATAAGTAAAAATGCTGGAAAATTTGATAAAAGTTCATCCATCATCTTTCTAACCAATAAACCTTGTTAGATTCGAAAATATATCTTTCGTATAGGAAAGCATGTGACTTAACATCCATGATCCAAAGAAAACAAGCCCAACAAGAACAGCTACGATTTTTGGTACAAAGGCCAAAGTCTGTTCTTGAATTTGTGTTGTAGCTTGAAAAATACTGATTATTAGTCCAACTGCTAAAGCAATAATTAACAATGGACCACTGACAATTAAAACGGTAAGTATACCTTTCTCAGCAATGGAAATAACCATTTCCTGTGACATTTTTTCACCTTCTTAAAAACTTTCTAACAGTGATTTTACAACTAGATACCAACCATCTACCATAATGAAAAGTAGAATTTTAAACGGCAAGGAAATCATAACAGGTGGTAACATCATCATCCCCATAGACATCAGAATACTTGCAACAACCATATCAATGACTAAAAATGGGATAAAAATCATAAATCCTATTTGAAAGGCTGTTTTTAATTCACTAATTGCAAAAGCAGGAACCATTGTAGTTAAAGGAATATCTTCAATTGATTCAGGAGCTTCTGCATTCGAATAGTTTAAAAACAGCGCTAAGTCTTTCTGACGCGTGTGCTTACTCATAAATTCTTTAAAGGGTAATGCTGCGTTATCATATGCTTCCTCTAATGTAATTTCTTCATTAAATAAAGGGGTCAGTGCTTTATCGTTTACTTCCTGAAAAGTTGGAGCCATAATAAAAAATGTTAAAAACAAAGCTAACCCAACAATTACTTGATTAGGAGGCATTTGCTGTGTTGCAAGCGCCGTTCTGACAAAGGAAAGAACAATCACTATTCTCGTAAAACTAGTTAGTAAAATGATGATACTAGGTGCTAAAGAAAGGACGGTTAATAATAATAACAATTGAACAGAAGTTGAAACATTTCCTGGATCATTGTTACTAAACAACTGCATAAACTCATTCATTTTTTTCAGACGTTCCTTTCTTTTTCTTCTCCAGTACATCCATCTTTTCCTTACGTTCTCTCGATATTCGCTCTAGTTCTTTTGACAAACGCATAGTAAAAGACTCTTTTGGCTTCGATGTAGAATGACCGGAAGCTACTATCTTCTTCACCTTTGTCACAATATCGCTTGGTTGTACTAGCTGATCTAATTTCCGATTATATTCTTCTAAAATTTCTTTATACTCTTGTTCATCATCAATCTCTTTAATTAATTGAATACTATCTCCAACACCTACTATTAGTAATCGATTCCCTACTTTTATTAATTGAATGGATCGATTGGAACCTAAGCCAGTACCACCAATATTTTCAATAATTTGCGCGTTCTTATAACCATGATTTCTTTTATTGATAAATCGCAGAATAAAATACATTAAAAAAATGACAAATATGGTTGCAAAGATCATCTTAATAAAATCCCAAATGGTAACACCAATGGAACCTGATTCCTCTCTATCTGATTCATCTAGCAGTAATTCAGACTGATCCGATGTTTGATCTTCAGCATTCGTACTTTCTTCTGTTGTATCTTTATTTGCATCTTCTTGCTTTTTGTTCTCTTCTGATTTTTCATTATGTAAAATATCATATACACTTTTATCAATTTGTTCTGCATAGGCTTTCGTTCCAAAGCCTAGCAGAACAATGATGAGTAGTGAACAACGAATTAATAAATATACTTTATTCACATTCGGCACCCTCTATTTTCATTTTTAGCCTAATGTTTTACTGATTGCTTCTAATACACGATCTGCTTGAAATGGCTTAACAATAAAATCCTTCGCACCCGCCTGTATTGCATCAATAACCATCGCTTGTTGTCCCATTGCTGAACACATAATAACTTTCGCATTTGGGTTTAGCTTTTTAATTTCTTTTAAAGCTGTAATCCCATCCATTTCTGGCATGGTAATGTCCATTGTTACTAAATCTGGTTGTGTTTCCTTAAATTTTTCAATTGCTTGCATACCATCTGCAGCTTCTCCAACAATTTCATATCCATTCTTTGATAGAATATCCTTGATCATCATTCGCATAAATGCTGCGTCATCAACAATTAGTATTTTTTGTGCCATTTTCCTCAATACCCCCAAAATTATTTTAAATTCTTTAATCGATCCTTTTGACTAACAATATCGGTTACACGAACACCGAAATTCTCATCAATTACCACTACTTCCCCTTGTGCTACCAAACGATTATTTACAAGAATATCCACTGGTTCTCCGGCTAACTTGTCTAACTCAATAATGGAACCTGAGGACAGCTCTAATATTTCTCTAACGGATCTTTTTGTTCTTCCAAGCTCAACCGTTACTTGTAAAGGTATATCTAACAACATATCTAGATTTTTTGTTTCTGTCGTCATTTGTGGTTGCATTTCAAAGCTAGAAAACCCTGCAGGCTGCACATTGGGTGGCGGACCTTGTGTATTAGAACCTGAGCCAAAATATTGTTGCTGATGATTCACGTTGTTCTGATTAGCATTTGTATTGGCATAATTGACCTGATTATTATTATTAGGCATTTCGTTAGATACTTGCTGATTATTACTTTGTACACGTGACTCTTGCATCGGTTCTTTTGGCTCATATACTGAATTATAATCGACTTCGGGAATATTTGAAACGCCTTCTTCTTTAATATCTGGATTTAATAATCCTTCTACTAAATTTTTCGCAAAAGAAAGCTGTAATAATTGCATGATTTTAGAATCTATTAAATTTCCTATCCTGATGCGGAAGGAAATTTTCGCAAAAATGTCTTCATCCGGAATCGTATCCGTTCCTTCTCCATGATTTATATCTAAAATATCAATACTAGGAGGCGATATATCGACTTTTTTGCTAAAAATGGTGGACATGGATGTAGCTGCAGAACCCATCATTTGGTTCATTGCTTCTTGAACAGCACTTAACTGGATTTCATCTAACATATCCTTACTAGCATTAAGCCCATCTCCACCAAGCATTAAGTCAGCAATAACAGCAGCATCCGCTTGTTCAATAACAAGTAAATTCATACCAGTAAATCCTTCTGTATAATTGACTCTAATCCCCACATAGGGCTGCGGAAATTCGTCTGATAACATATTTTTTGAGATTACACTAACACTTGGTGTTGTAATATCGACTTTTTGGTTTAATAATGTAGATAAAGCTGTTGCCGAGCTACCGAAGGATATATTTCCAATTTCCCCCAACGTATCTTTTTCTATATCCGATAAGTACTTTTCTACATCCATCTCTGGACTTTCGTTTGTTACAGTATCTCCCCTTAAGAGAGCATCAATTTCATCTTGTGATAGCATATCCTTACTCACCATCTTCCTTCCCCTCCTCTAAAGTTCCTAAAATCTGAACGGCCATTTTTTTATTTACTTTTCCTGGTTGTCCAATAAATTTAGGGATATCTCCAACTTTAATAATTAAGGGTTGTTGTATCGTTTGATTCATTTCAATTACATCACCAATATCCAACATTAAAAAATCTTGGATAGAAATATCAGATGTACCTAATTCAGCTACTAATGGCACAATCGACTGCTGAATATTCTCTTCAAGACGAGATGTAAATTCAGGCAATCTTTCCTTTTTCTCTGCCTGCATCCAATAATGTCCGGATAGCTTTGGCATGATAGGCTCAAGCACCACATGGGGAATACATATATTAATCATTCCACTCGTTTCACCAATCGTAGTACTTAACGAAATAACTACTACTGTTTCATTTGGAGAAACCATTTGTAAAAACTGTGGATTTACTTCAAACTCTGCAAGGCTAGGTTCAATTTCTATAAGATCTTCCATTGCCTCCCTAAAGTGATCAAAGGCACTTTCAAAAGTATTTGACATTATTTTTGTTTCAATTTCTGTCAAATTTTCGACTTTATTGATACTGCTGCCTCTCCCACCCATCATTCGATCCATCATAGCATAGGCTATATTAGGATTCACTTCCATCAGGATTCTTCCCTCTAGTGGTGGAACATCGAACACATTTAAAATGGTCATTTTAGGAATCGAGCGAATGAACTCTTCATATGGAATTTGATCTGCTGATGTAACTGTAATTTGCACATATGTTCTTAATTGTGCAGAGAAAAAGGTAGTTAATAATCTAGCATAATTTTCATGGATCCTTGTTAAACTTCGAATCTGATCCTTCGAGAATCTTAATGCTCTTTTAAAATCATAGACCTTAACCTTTTTTTCCTGCTGCTCTTTCTTCAATTCATCTGCATCCATCTCACCAGAGGATAGTGCAGAAAGAAGGGCATCTATTTCATTTTGGGATAAAATATCAGCTGACAAAATTACTCACCTCCATCTTTTTCTCTTTTATTTTATTGGAGTAGAGAGTTTACAATATAAACTTGGACTACCTTGCCTTCTTGCATCAGTTCGTTAATCTTATCCTTGAGATCGTTCTCTAATTGAATTTGTCCTTTTTTTCCTTTTAAGTCTTCTGTAGTTTTCTCAGATAGCTCTTGAATAATAATATTTTTCACTTGGAAGTCCCGTTTTTCTAGTTCTTCCTTCGCCTTCTTACTATCTGTCTGAATCGTAAAGGATATTCTAATGAAATTATCGGATGCTAAGTTCGTCGTAATTTCTTCCATTTCAACAGAGGATTCCAAGATTTCTTCAATCGAAGGTTCTTTGTCCTTCTCATCGCCAGTGAATTTCCAAATATAAATGAATGCTCCAGCTCCGGCTAGTGTTATGACTAGTAATAAAACAAGCATTGTAATAATAACTTTATTATTCTTCATCGTCCTTCTCTCCCACATGTGGTAATCCGAAGAGGTTCACCTTTTGAAAAAAATGATTCATTTTCTCTAAAACTTCCTCTTCCCTTTCTTTAACAACAAATTTATTTCCATTTGTTAAAGTAATAGTTGTATCAGGAAAGGATTCGACTGTTTCAATAAATAAAGCATTTAATAAAAACTTTTTCCCGTTTAGTCGAGTTAAATGTATCATTTTTTATATGCGAGGCTAACCTAACGGAAAGCCTCTTCCCCTCCAATTAAAATTATCGTTTTAAGTTAACTAGTTCTTGAAGAATTTCATCAGAAGTTGTAATAATTTTAGTGTTTGCTTGAAATCCTCTTTGAGAAACAATCATATCTGTGAATTCTTCTGATAGGTCAACGTTCGACATTTCAAGGAATCCACTGTTAATGGAACCTGTTCCAGCAACACCAGATGTTACAAGTCCACCAGTAGCTAAATCACCTGAGTTATTAGAAGCTTGATATAAATTTGCTCCAGATTTCGTTAAACCTTCTGGGTTTGCTACTTTCGCCATGACAATTTGTCCAGCTTCTTGAGTCTCACCATTTTCATCAACATAACTGATTTTTCCATCTGCAGATATACTATAACTTTGTGCAGTTTCAGGAATTTTTGTTCCCGATGTAGTATTTTCCCCAGCTCTCTCTACTGTTGTATCTGTATTACCATCTTCATCTGTAGTAACTGTAACATCGGTAATTCCATTTTCTACTTGTAACACCATACCATTTGTCGCCACAATATTACGATCTCCATCCAAGTAGAAATTACCAGCTCTTGTATAGTAATCTGTAGTAGAGCCTGGTGATCTTAATACAAAATAACCATCTCCTGAAATAGCTAAGTCTAATATTCTACCCGTTGTCTGCATGCTACCTTGAGTATGCAATGTATCGACAGAAGCAATTTGTGCACCTAGCCCAACCTGTTTTGCATTAATCCCCCCTGTTGTTGCTGACGGTGCAGTTGCAGATGCTGTTGTTTGACTTATTAAATCACTAAACGTCACACGACCTTTTTTAAATCCATACGTATTTACGTTTGCGATATTATTACCAGTAACATCTAATTTTGTTTGAAAGTTTTTCATTCCACTGATTCCTGAATATAATGAACGTAACATGTATAATTATCTCCCTTCGAATGAACTGCCTCTATCACTCAGCAGCTTTTGGCCTCCATTTTTGGTCCAGCCTTTTTTTAATTCATAATGATTGTTCCATTTATATTAGTGAAAATTTGATCTGTCGCTTCGTCACGATCCATTGCTGTAATTACCGTATTGTTTTTTGCGCTTACGATTAATGCGGCATTATTTAAAAGTATGAGTGATTCTTTTATTCCCATTTTCTTTGCTTGGGTAACTTTTTCTTCTATCGCCTTCCATTTGGCATCATCTATTTCAATCCCCCGTTGCTGAAGTCTCTCGTTTGCATGTTTACTAATATTCAGCGTATTTAAGGATGAAATGGACTGATGGAAATGAGTCGAAAACGATGTGAGATTTTGTGCTTTATGCACAGTTGACTTGGATTTAATCGCCTCAATACCATTTTTAATAGCAGCTTGTGATTTTATGGAGGGATAAATAGGCTTATCCATCTAATCACTTCCTATTCAATTTTTGTAATTTGTCCTGAGGTAATTTGGCTCCCCGCCTCATCATCTAATGTTAGTAGTATTTGTCCATTTTTTAAAGATACAGACTGAACTTTGCTACTCACTTCTTCCTTATTTTCATTGTAATAAGAAACCGTTTTTCCAATTAACTGGCTTGCTAGTACTAGATTGTTTTCTGAAGAGCTTGAACTCATGCTCGATATATTTGCTGGAGTAACTTGTGTTCCATCTTCTAGTGTAAATACGACGCTATCTTCTGTATAAGCAATGGAGCTTACTTTTCCTACTCCAGAAGTTGTCGTACTGTTCCCTTCGTCATCGGTTTCTACCTTGCTCCAATTCACATCTTGCCCCATAAATTGTCCATAAGAAATTAAATTGGACTGTGTTTGCAGGGAAATTAAGTTTGTCATAGATGTATTCAAATTTTGCATTTGTTCTAAGCTTGAGAATTGAGCCATCTGTGCGATAAACTCTTTATCATCCATCGGACTAGTTGGGTCTTGGTTTTGCAATTGAGTAATCAAAATTTTCAAGAAATCATCTTTTCCTAAAGACGAACTGCCAGTAGAATTATTTGATTTCTGATAGTCTGATAAATAAAGAGAAGAATCATTAATTGTATTTGCCATCTTTTACTTGCTCCTCTATATTTCCATATTTAATAGTTCATCAAAAAAAGAAGATTTTCGATTTTTCTCCTCTTCATCAGCATCTTTCTTCTCTCTTTGTGATTGAGATTGTTGCTGTTCTTGTTGCTGCTGTTGCTCTTTTTGCAGTTTCTCCTGTGGTGGAGTAGAGACAACGATGTCCAGTTTATCCACTTGCAAATTTTGTGCAGTAAATCCATGCTTTAAGCTAGTAAGCTGTTTATCTAAAGCTTCTTTTGCCTCAGCATTTGTGGTAATAATTCTAGCTATCATATTGCCCTCATTTTGCGTAATTTCGATTCGAATTGATCCTAAATGATCTGGCGCAAGACGAATGGAGAGCTTTTGCATATCGCCGACTTTTGTAAACGTACTATTTGCTAATAGTTTAGTAAACTGTTCCTCGACATCTTTTGGCTGTGCCATTTTCCCTGTGTCTGTTAACAATACAAACGGATGTTGTTTTATATAGGAATTTTGCATAGATGGAAGCACATTCGTGTTTGCATCTTCCTGACTTACTTCAACTGCTTCCTTCATTCCTACATATGGTAAGATTATGTCTCCTGTTTTTCGTAAGGAGCTTACCATTATCGGATTCATGACTTTTTGAACAACTGTTGCACTCTTTCCTTCTGGTTGTTTATCTAGCTTGGATAGAATAGAAGAAATAATCGATTTAAGCTCCGTTGTTGCTTCTGTAAGGCGATTATCTCCTTGAAAAAGATTCGATTGGGTTGATTGCAAAGTATCGATCTTTTGCTTCGTTGTATTTGCTTCTTTTCCAACCACATTTCTAGTTTCTAACAATACACGATTTTGTATTGCTAACAGCTTTGAATCCATAGTCGAAAATCTTTTTACGTTTTCCCCATTTTCCTTACTAGCCATTAATTCTGCTTCGTTAAAGGATGTTGCTGTTTCTTCTGAATTGGAATCAAGCAAACTATTTTTTATAGATTGGCTGTTTTCTTTTTGATTTTCTAATCCATTATTTGGATTAATTGCGATCCACAAAGGATTATCTTTCGTCCTATCTATCACTGTATTAGGAGTTGGAGCTTTCGAAATCATTTCACCAGTGCTCTCAGCTGCTATCGTTGTTTCCTTAACTAGAGATTCTACTGCATTATTTACTTTGGATACGCTATTTTGATTATTTTGATCAGTTGGTAGGATTAATCCCTCTTGATATCCTTCTGCATAATCTTGTTTTCCATTCATTTGAACTAGATGATTTCCTTCATGCGCATGATTTGTATCTGTATTCTTCACTCGAGGGTTAATATTCGCTTGATCAACCATTTGTTTATTCATACGACCACTTGGCTGTTCAGTAGGGCTAAAATTCCTAATATCTTCATTTTTCCCAATTGAATTCTCAGAAACATTTGTCTCAGACTTATGTTCAAGTTTCTTCACAGATGATTGTAATATTTCTGATGTTGGAGCTTCTATCTCCACTTCAAGCTTCTCAGGATTTGAAAACATAAAACTACTTGGATCAGCTTCACTCAAAATAGCATCCGTATCTTCTTGTTTCACTTCTATTGCTTGCTCTTTATCTGCTTTTTGCACGGTGATTTTTGTGGAAGACAGCTTATTATATCCAACGATAAAATTATTTTCATTGGTAAATGAATATCCTGCTTTAAGATTAGTATCCTTTTCCACATTTTTTTTCGTTGATTCATTTGATTCGATGAATTTGGTTATAGAAACGATTAACCCCTGTAAATCTTGTACCGTTTCCGAAATTTTTTCATTAACCGAAATATCAGGCAGATTATTCGCTGTATGCTCAAACTGTTTTAAATCCGAAAGTAAAACCGGTAATTCTGTTTGATTAAACATATCTGGGGCAATCTTCGTATTCGTTTCGTTCTTTAAAACCTGAGTGATTTTGCTTTCTAGATTAGCAAATGTATTTGTTAAAATGGAATCCAGATTCGATACATCTAAATCAAGCGTTTCTTCCCTATCCGAAAAAGAATGATAAGTGGTAACTAAATGTTTCAGATTTAATGAAAGCTGATCATCTTCTGTCGAAAAGCTTACTGCTTCTGCCTCCAATTTATCTTCCCTATTTGACATAAGGCTTACATCCGCTGAACTAGATAGTATGTCTAATAGCTGATTTATGCCCTCTTTTGCTTGTCCGTCCTTTTGACTGGACTCATTTTGTGGAGGTCTTGTTTTTAGGGCATTTAACATTAACATAAACTGTCCATCTATTTTTTCGCTTGGTATTCCTTGACTACCACTTGCTAATTCCATTTTTCTCAATGAATTAATCATTCCTAGCTGCAATTTTTCACCCCCTTTCAAGTCGAAAACCTTTTACTTAAGGATTTACCGTTGTATTAGCGGCTAAAAGCTCCGTATATTTTGAAGCAATGGATGGTTCCATTTTCTCTAATATCGACGCAAGTTTTGCTGGTTTAAGCTCTGCCAAAATTTTCAATGCTTCGCTTTCACTCATTTCTGACAAGATGGCCGCAGCATTTTTAGGCGACATTGTATCATATGTCTTCACAATTTCAGCAACTGCCTTTTTTGTTTCTTCTTGAGCAGACTGAAGAGAAGTTAGCTCACTCTGTAATTTTTCTTTTTCCGAATTGACAGATTGAATTCTATTTTCACTGTTTTCTAACTGGGACTCTAACGATTTTATTTGCTCTTCCCGTTCTTCCAGCTTTGTTTGTAAGGAGACAATCGTATTTTTATTATTTTCTAGCAATTTATCCGTCGACTTTTTTTCTTCATTTAGAAAAGGAATCGTATTTAGTAACTCTTTTCCCTTTTCTGCAATATCTGCTCCCGAATACATGAGCAATAACACAAGGACAATGACTGCAAACAGGCTTGGAATGATAGCAACCATAAGAAAACGCTGGAAAAAATTAAATGGCTTCTTTTTTTCTTCCCATGAGTTTTCCATTTAACCACCCACCTTTTCATGTTGCATATATTGTTGAAGCGAAATATCGTCCATTTGTTTTGCCTCTTCTGCTTTTTCTAACGCTAAATAATTGGAATGATCTTTTTCTTTTATCTTCACAAATTTTTTGACTTCGATATTTTTTTCTAGCATTTTTTCTTGAAAATAAACCATCGAATTTCGTGCATTTTGCACCATTTTTTGTGCATGTTCGATAGTTTTTGTTAAATTGCCCACAAATTGCTGGTGATGTCTAATTTCTTGAACAGATAAACCTGTCGCCATTTTGTCAGCTTGATATGCTTCTAGCTCTTCTTTTCTTTTTAATAGCTCATACAGTTTTTCAGCAGCCTCTTCAAATCTAGTTACTGATTGATTATAAGCCGAGCTAGCTTCTTCTTTTTCTCTTTCTCGAATAGTTAAGATTTTTTCAAATTTAAATTGATAACTCATCTTTTATCCCTCAGTTCCAATTAAAGTTAATAAGGAATGGAGGCTTTCCTCAATTGAAACCTTCTCATCTGTAGCCTGCTTTATATAAGATAGAATACTTGGATACAATCGAATTGCCGTATCGATTTCTTTAGAAGAACCTTTCTTATAAGCACCTATATTGATTAAATCTTCGGAATTCATATAGGTACTAAGAAGCTCCCGCAATCGCTCTGCAGCTTTCACATGTTCTTTGGGCACTATATGATTCATTACCCGACTAACACTCTTCAGGACATTGACGGCTGGATATTGTCCTTTATTCGCAAGCGCCCGATCTAAGACATAATGCCCATCCAAGATTCCACGCACCGTATCTGCGATTGGTTCATTCATATCATCCCCATCAACTAATACGGTATAAAAGGCTGTTATACTACCATATTCATTTGTCCCTGTTCGTTCTAAAAGCTTAGGCAGTATCGCAAATACAGAAGGGGTATACCCTTTCGTAGTTGGTGGTTCTCCAATAGCTAGACCGACTTCCCGTTGTGCCATTGCTACCCGTGTAACAGAATCCATCATCAGCATGACGTTTAACCCCTTATCTCGAAAATACTCTGCAATGGCTGTAGCTGTATAAGCACCCTTAATTCTCATTAGTGCTGGCTGATCAGATGTCGCAACGACAACAATCGACCTTTTTAAACCTTCTGGTCCTAAATCACGTTCAATAAATTCACGTACTTCTCTTCCACGTTCTCCAATTAAAGCAATAACATTCAAATCTGCTTTTGTATTTCGTGCAATCATTCCTAATAACGTACTTTTTCCGACACCACTACCTGCAAAAATCCCAAGTCTTTGGCCAGTTCCGACCGTTAGTAGCCCATCAATTAATCGAACACCCACTTCCATCGATTGAGATATAGGTGGTCTTGTCATTGGGTTAGGGGGCTCCTGATCAATTGGAACAGACTTTAACCCTTTTGGCAGCAACGAACCATCTAAAGGCACTCCTAATGCATCAACAGCCATTCCGATTAATCCTGGTCCAACCTTTATTTCTAATGGCTCAGAAGAAGCTTCAACTAGGCACCCTGGTGAAATATCATTAACTGTTGTGTATGGCATCAAAATAATATTTTCATCATTAAATCCGACCACTTCTGCTTTAATGATCCGTTTATGCTTTGTGCCAATATGAATATTGCAAACATCCCCAATCGAGCTTTCTGGACCTTGTGACTCTATCATTAATCCGACTACTTTTTTCACACGACCATATTGCTTATAAGAGTCAATGGACGAAATGGTGCTTAATAAAGCCTGTGCTTTCATCCTTCCTCACTCTCCAATATTTCAAGTAGTGTTTCTTTAATCATGAGTAATTGTGTATCTACACTAGCATCCAAACGACCAGTTGCTGTTTCAATGATACAGCCATTTTCCTCCATTGATTCATCCGGAAAAATAAATAGACTAGGCTTTATCGGAAATAATTGGAGCAGCTCCTCTTTTTCTGCTACTACCATTTCGTAATGGATAGGGTTAACATGTAATTGTATTTCTCTTTGTTTTCTTACTTCTTTTAAGGCATGCTGGACAAGAGGAATGAAATGTTGCTCGTCTTCCTTTATCTTGTTGTTCATTATTTTCCCTGCCACTTCAATAGCTAGCTCTAAAATAGTGCTTTCAGCAGATTGTAGATACTTTTCATAATCTGTCTTGGATGCTATTACAGTATCCTTCGCTTGTTGGATATAACTATATGCTTCCTTGTATCCAGCGTTTTTACCTGTCTCAAATCCTGCCTGATAGCCGTCTTGCTTCGCGTTTTCTATTAATTGTGCTTTTTCTAATTCCCAATTTTGCCTTTCTTCTGAAAGCTGAAGACTTATTTGTTCAGCTTCAGCTAAGGCGAGTCTCTTTATTTCTTCTGCTTCTTTCTGTGCAGTAGCTATTATGTTGTTATATTCCGTTTGTGTTACTTCCCTTGATTGTTCAAAGTCAGAATCGAAGGTATCTATATACTTAATTGAAATTAGTTTCTCTTTCTTAGCATCAGGATTGGAATATCTTGACTTAATTAACCTAGACAATGATATCATCTCCTCCGCCGCGGGCAACTACAATTTCTCCAGCATCCTCAAGTCGTCTAATAACTGCAACAATTCTTGATTGTGCTTCTTCTACATCCTTTAAGCGAACTGGCCCCATAAATTCCATTTCTTCTTTAAAGGATTCAGCCATTCTTGTCGACATATTGCTATAGACAATCTCTTTCACTTCATCTCCAGAAACTTTAAGAGCAAGCATAAGATCTTCATTTTCACAATCACGAATAATTCTTTGGATTGCTCTGTTATCCAATGTAACAATATCCTCAAAGACAAACATTCTCTTCTTAATTTCTTCTGCTAATTCTGGATCTTGAATTTCAAGCGCGTCTAAAATCGTCCGTTCTGTTGCTCTGTCTACTCCATTTAGCACTTCAACGACAGCTTCAATGCCACCCGTTTGTGTATAGTCTTGTGTAACAGTGCTAGATAGCTTTCTTTCTAAAACTTGTTCCACTTCATTAATTATTTCTGGTGAAGTACTATCCATTACCGCAATTCTTCTGGCAATATCTGCTTGTACTTCCTGTGGCAGTTCAGATAGAATTTGCCCTGCTTGCGTTGGATCCAAATACGATAAGATAAGAGCAATTGTCTGTGGATGTTCATTTTGAATAAAATTTAATATTTGGCTCGGATCGGCTTTTCTCGCAAAATCAAAAGGTCTTACTTGGAGAGAAGAAGTTAATCTGTTTAAGATGATAGACGCTTGTTCTTCTCCAAGAGCCTTCTCCAACACCGTTTTTGCATATCCAATACCGCCTTGAGAAATATAATCTTGAGCAAGTGCAATATTATGAAATTCTTCTAACACCGTTTCTTTAGAAGTATTCTCCACTTTTCTAACTCCTGATATCTCAAGTGATAATCGTTCAATTTCATCCTCACTTAAATGTTTATAAACCGAAGCTGCAACATCAGGACCTAATGATATAAGGAGAATGGCTGCCTTTTGCTTGCCGGATAATTCATTTGATTCTTTTCTTGCCATTTAACAACACTCCTTAATCTTCTGTTATCCATGTACGTAGTAATTTTGCAAATTCCTCTGGTTTTTCTTTTGCCATTTTTTCAAGCTGCTTTCTTCTGATTGACCCCTCATTTTCTTGTTCTTCATTGATATCCTTAACAGGAGTAACTGGTTGAATAATTTCTTCCACATCTTCTTGTTTCTTTTTCTTTCTTGCATTTATAAATAAGAAGATTAATAGAATAATAATCGCAAGCAATGCTCCTCCAACAGCATAAATCCACCAAGGAATTGATGTTTGTACTACCTCTGTTGCTTGTGTTTTTCCATTGAACGGCTGAACGGACACAGCAATCTTGCTTTGGATATCTTCATCCGTCAGTTCTCCACCAGTTGACGTTTTATCAATAGATGTACGAACGATTGTTCCTAAAATATTGGAAATATCATCAATGCTTTCCTGTGGTAAGGAAGTAGTATCATTAGCATCAGGTGGTTCTACCATGACTTGTATACCTAAATCACGAATTTTATATGGACTTTCAACAATTTGTTTTTTTATACGATTTACTTCACTATTTACGGTTTGTTCGACTTTTTCATAGTCTCCATTACCGGATCCTGTTTCTGTATTATAAGTTGTTGTATCTGTCTCGTCTTCTGCCTGGACAACCCCCCCATTAGCAGCATTTTCCCCTGTATATGTTTCCGTAATATTTTGGGCGCTTATTTCAATTCCTGCCATATTTTCTTCATCAACAGGCGTTACTAGGTTTTCTTCTCTGTTTTCTTGGGTAAAGTCAATATCAGCAGTAACAGATACAACGACCTTATCTTGACCCATTAACGTTCCTAGCATGGTTTGTACTTGTCTTTGAATATCACGTTCAATTTGTTTTTTTACATTATTTTGCGCAGTAAAAGTATCTGTCGCAGAATTATTTGAAGAATTTAAGTCAAAATACTCAAAGTTCTGGTTAGTAATGACGATATTATCTGTAGGAAGGTTTGGTACACTTTTGGACACGAGTGTATATAACCCTTTTATTTGATTTTCTGAGAAGTTATAGCCTGATTTTGTATTTAACACGATAGAGGCTGTAGCTTCTCCTCCTTGATCAGAAACGAATACACTTTCTTCTGGTAAAGTGATAACAACATTCGCGTCATTAATCCCATCCACACCTTTTATTAGGTTTGCGATTTCTGTCTGCAGGGCATCTAATTTTAATACATTAAATTCATTATCTGTCATTCCAAAGCTTGCGTTTTCGCTAAAAAAGGAGTAGTCTATGCTACCTGACTGCGGTATTCCTTCTGCTGCAAGTTCAACTTTCAATGTATCTACTACTTCTTCTGGAACACTAATAACCGTACCCCCATTAGAAATTTCAGAAGTTATACCTCTACTATCAAGACTCTCTTTGATTGCTCCTGTTTCTGAAGGTGTTAAATTACTGTAAAGTGGCACTAGTGTTACTCTCGTAAAAAAATAAACTGAAAATATAACAACTAGAAGAAGCAAAAGTCCGCTACTTGTTATCACAGTCTTTTGCTTTTTCGAACGACTTTGCCAATACTCTTTTAAAGGATTAAATATTTTATTTAGATTCTCTTTCATTCTCTTCCCCCGGCTACCGTAATTTTGTTTAGGTAATAACCGCCCATCTTTTTATGTCATCAGTTTTCTCATGAGTGTTTCTTTTTCAACGAAGCCCATTAATCGCATGGACACTTGCTTTTTACGGAGAGGAAGGGAGTTACCTCTTATCCTCCAACTTCGTTTATTGAAAACATTCTTACTATTACACTGACATTCGCATTATTTCCTGATAAGCTTCTACTGCTTTATTACGTATTTCCATTGTAGCTTGCATCGTGATGCTAGCCTTTTGAGATGCGATCATTACTTGAGATAAATCGACGTTTTCTCCTCTTGCTAGCTTATTTGTTAGCGCATCTGATTCATTTTGTGCCTGGTTCACACTGTTAATGGATTCTTTTAAAAAGGACGCAAAGTTTTTTTGTGTATTTGCAACAGATGTTTTATTAGTAGTTGCTGTATTCGTTAATGGAAATGCAGAAGATACTGCAGAAAAATTTAAAGGTTCCATTTCATTACTCCTATTCGTTTTTATTTACCAATTTCTAATGTTTTCATTAACATACTCTTAGAAGCATTTAAAACAGTAACATTGGCTTCATATGACCTAGAGGCACTCATTAAATCAACCATTTCCCGCAAAGGATCTACATTCGGCATACTTACATACCCATTTTCATCTGCATCTGGATTTTCCGGATCATAAACCATCTCAAATGGTGTTTCGTCTTCTACAATTTTAGATACCTTAACTCCTGAACCTGTATCTGAGCTTGTTCCTCTTGCAGCATTCAAATGGGAAGCAAACGAACCTTCTTGCTCTTGAAAAACAACTTGTTTTCGTTTGTATGGCTCCCACTCTCCATCTACTAATTTACCTCTTGTTGTATCTACATTTGCCATATTGGAAGATATAACATCCATTCTTAACCGTTGAGCAGTTAAAGCAGAGGCAGTAGTGTTTATACTATTAAAAATAGTCATGTTTACTTCCCTCCTCTAATTACATTTTCAAGCGAACTAAATTTCCCACTAATTCGATCAATTAACGCATTGTAATATATTTGGTTTGTCGCAAGGTCTGTCATTTCTTTATCCATATCTACACTATTACCGCTGTTATTATAAGTAACTCCACTTTTGGAAACGACTGTTGTTGAAGCATTGCTAGCGGAAAAAGACATATGCTTACTATTTGTGACATTTGCATTCATAGCACTAGATAACGAATCTTTAAAAGTCACTGTCTTCGCTTTATAGTTTGGTGTATCTACATTTGCTATATTTTGTGCTATAACCTTTTGTTTTTGATTAGAATAATTTATTGCATTTTCTAAGGTTGTTATTGTATTAGAAAAAAGATTCAATTTTTTACACCTCGAGAAACGAATTTTGAGAAAATTGTTGAATTTTGTTTTTTTGTGACGTTTTTTTTACATGATAGATTTAATTTTAATGAATTTGCAATAATATGTCTATGGAAAAGAGGATAATTTTAATGATGCTTTTTACCTATTTTAGTTCATAATTGACATAATTATTCCTAAAAACAGGTATGAGTTGGTGTTTTTCGAACCTTTACCGTTACTATTTTCATGGTTATTAGTTACTAATCGATATGATTAATTGGCTATGTACACAAATATACATGTTATTACTCTGTAATGTAAATGAAAAATAATTGGAAAATCCGCAGTTTTTGTCGAACGATAGCTAATAGTATAATCGAACCAACATGTTAATCTTTCTTCCTGCTCATATAACGCAAAAAAACCTTTCCAATGATTTGAAAAGGTTTTTTATCGTCATCTGTTTTATTAATGAATATTCAATAGATACTTTTTATTTATTTGTTTTTAATTTCTCAAGCTCTAATAAGAACTTGTCATTTAGCACTTTAATATAAGTACCTTTCATTCCTAAAGAACGCGACTCAATAACGCCAGCACTTTCTAATTTACGCAATGCATTTACAATCACAGATCTTGTAATACCAACACGGTCTGCAATTTTAGAAGCTACTAATAAACCTTCGTTACCATTTAACTCTTCAAAAATATGCTCGATTGCTTCTAATTCACTATAAGATAAAGAGCTGATCGCCATTTGAACAACAGCTTTGCTTCTTGCTTCTTCTTCGATTTCTTCTGCTTTTTCACGAAGAATTTCCATTCCAACTACTGTAGCACCATATTCTGCAAGAATTAAATCATCATCATGGAATTGTTCTTGTAATCTTGCAAGAATTAATGTTCCAAGTCTTTCGCCACCACCGATAATAGGTACAATGGTAGTAAGACCTTTCGCAAATAATTCTTTATTCTCAACTGGGAAAGCAGTATACTCACTTTCGATTTCTAAATTACTTGAAGTTGTTTGAATGTTAAACAAGCTATTTGTATATTCCTCTGGGAATTGGCGATCTTCAAGCATCTTTTTCATGCGATCATTTTCAATTTGCTGATTAACTGCAAACCCTAGTAATTTCCCTCTTCTGCTCACAACGAAAATATTTGCTTCGATAACGTCACTTAACGTTTCAGACATTTCCTTAAAGTTTACTGGCTTACCTGCAGCTCTTTGCAGCATTGCGTTTATTTTTCTTGTTTTCGTTAATAAATCCATTTCATATTCCTCCTGTTAACTCAAACCAACACTTGAAATAATCTATGTCTACTTATACCGTTACCTTTTCAGGAGTATATTTTAGTTCTACAAAATTATAGTATAAATTGACTTAAATCTTTATTTCTTGAGATGGCTCCTAACTTCTCCTCCACATACTTCGGAGTAATCGTTATTTTTTCCATTGTTATTTCTGGTGCTTCGAAAGACAAGTCTTCTAATAGTTTTTCTAGAATTGTATGAAGTCTACGCGCACCGATATTATCTGTATTTTGATTTACTTCATAAGCTACTTCAGCTATCTTACGAATAGCTTCGTCAGAAAATTCAATTTCTATACCTTCTGTTTGCAATAATGCTTGATATTGCTTAATCAATGCATTGTCTGGCTCCACAAGTATACGATAGAAATCATCTACTGTTAGTTTCGTAAGCTCAACACGAATCGGAAATCTTCCTTGTAATTCTGGGATTAAATCAGATGGCTTAGACATATGGAAAGCACCTGCAGCAATAAATAAGACATGATCCGTTTTAACCGAACCGTATTTTGTTACGACTGTCGATCCTTCCACTACAGGTAAAATGTCTCGCTGCACACCTTCTCTTGAAACATCCGCTGAAGAACTGCCATTTGACTTGCTAGCAATCTTATCGATTTCATCGATAAAGATTATACCCATTTGTTCTGCACGAACGAGAGCATCCTGTGTAACCTCGTCCATATCGATTAGTTTTTGCGCTTCTTCGTTTGTTAAAACGCTTCTTGCTTCTCTAACCGTTAATTTGCGCTTTTTCTTTTTCTTCGGCATAAAACTACTTAAGGCATCCTGCATATTCATTCCCATTTGCTCTATGCCAGAACCTTGAAGCATATCAAACATAGAAGGCTGTTGTTCTTCTACTTCTACCGTTACTACTTCGTCTTCTAGTTCGCCTAAGGCAAGCTTTTCTTTTACTATTTTTCTTTTTTCTGACTTACTAGTTTCTTCCACAGTTGACTCTTCTTCGTCTGTATCTGTAGCTCCACCGCCAAAAAGCATTTCCAAAGGATTCTTGTAGTTCGAGGTTTTCTTTGCAGCAGAAGGAACCAATAATTCAACAAGTCGATTATTTGCAGCAACTTCTGCTCTCTCTCTAACTTGAAACATCTTTTCTTCTTTCACTAAGCGTACAGATGTTTCAACAAGATCACGAACCATTGATTCTACATCACGTCCGACATAACCTACTTCCGTAAACTTAGTTGCTTCTACTTTAACAAATGGCGCGTTAACAATCTTAGCAATCCTTCTTGCTATTTCTGTTTTGCCGACACCAGTTGGCCCCATCATTAAAATATTTTTTGGATTGATTTCATCTCTAAGCTTTTCATCCAGCAAGCTTCTGCGAAAACGGTTTCTTAAAGCAACAGCAACCGCCTTTTTGGCATCCTTTTGTCCAACAATATATTGATCAAGGCGCTCTACTATTTGACGAGGTGTTAAACTAGCACTTTTTTGCATATTAAAAATCCTCCCCTATAATTCTTCCACGATGATATTATTATTTGTATACACACAAATTTCACCAGCAATCTCTAGAGCAGCCTTCGCAATGTCGTATGCAGAAAGATTATCTCCAGAATAAGTTTTGAGCGCTCTACCTGCAGCAAGTGCATAGTTTCCGCCAGAACCAATTGCAAGTATACCATCATCTGGTTCAATTACTTCGCCTGTTCCAGATACTAATAATAGGTCTGTTTCATTCATAACGATCAGCATCGCTTCCAGTTTTCTAAGAACTTTATCACTGCGCCATAGCTTCGCAAGCTCCACCGATGCACGCTGTAAGTTCCCATTAAACTCATCTAATTTCCCTTCAAATAGTTCGAAAAGGGTAAAGGCATCCGCAACTGATCCCGCAAATCCTGCAATTACTTTCCCGTTAAAAAGCTTTCTTACCTTCCGGGCAGTGTGTTTCATCACAACAGCATTCCCTAGTGTAACCTGACCATCACCGGACATTGCTGACTTCCCTTTATGTTTTACCGCAAAAATAGTTGTTGCATGAAATTGTGGCATTTCAGACATGTTACTTCCTCCTTATCCAAATGACTATGCCCTAGGATGATAAGACATATATGTCTTTTTTAAATACTCATTTGTTACATGAGTATATATTTGAGTTGATGTTAAAAATGCATGACCTAATAATTCTTGAACCGTTCTCATATCTGCACCATTTGCCAACAAATGAGTTGCAAATGAATGTCTCAATTTATGGGGATGAATTTTTCCCTGTGAGGATGAAGTATCCATCATTTTATTTAAGATATCACGAACTCCGTTATCTGTTAAAATTCCTCCGCGATAATTAACAAACAAATAAGAATGAGATGAATTATCTTTCATCAGTTTATTCCTACCAGTTTTTATGTACGCTTCAAGAGCTTGATGAGCAAAGCTACCAAATGGAACATAGCGCTCCTTTTGTCCTTTTCCCCTAACCAATACGGTAGAAACACTAAAATCAATATCGCTTAATTGAATTTTTGTACATTCTCCAACACGAATGCCTGTCGCATACAATAATTCAAGCAATGCTTTATTTCTTAGCCCAAGGGGTGTGTTTGTATCACATGATAAAAAGAGTTGCTGCAATTCTTCCTCATAGAAAAAATCAGGTAATCTCTTTTCCAGCTTAGGAATCGATACGGCAGAAAACGGATTATTGCCTACTTCCTTCTCCCTTAGCAAAAATCGATAAAAACTTCTCAAACTAGATATTTTCCGCGCAATCGTCTTTCTTGCTAATTGCTGTGAAAAAAGCTCTGTTAAGTATATTCTTACATCAGAAGGATTTACGTCATCTAACTTGTCTATTACTTGATCTTTCATAAAGCGAAAAAATTGGTCAATATCTTGCATATAAAATTCTATTGTATATGGTGAGTAATTTTTTTCAATCTGTAAATAGGTAATAAATGCCTGAACATGATTGTTTAATTCCTGTTTCATACCCTCACCTCACAATGGCTTCATCATATTATCATACTTTTTATCTACAAGCAATAAATTTACACATTTTTCACAAAGTTCCGAATTGTTTGTGACAATCCTTTCATTTCATGTTTATTTCTTCCTTTTCCCTTCGATTTGTAAAGCTAATCTTAAAATATAGGAACCATCCTTCTATTTAAAAGCAAGACATTTAAATAATCATGGAAAACACGAAAGACAATCGCAACTTTTATGAAGTCATTACTCATAGCATTTTACTATACGAATGAAAGAATGAAAAGTTTCTACTTCAAGAGAATAAATATTTTTTTATATAATCGAATTTCCACTACTTTTTCTTCCATATATATTATATTTAGGAAAATACACAAAAGATAATATGTTAGTAATTGACAAGAGAGTGAGCACATCACTCACCCTCGGAACCATTACTTTAATGTTATTTTCGAAGTAGATCGATTATCTTTATAAGAAACCTCATTAGCTTTGTGGCTCTTCTTTATAATCACAGTTTACGCACTGTACTTGAACCCCTTTTTTCAACTTCTTCTCTACTAACATGTTTTCGCATTTCGGACAAGGTCTTTGAAGTGGCTTATCCCATGAAATAAAATCACATTCTGGAAAACGATCGCAACCATAAAAGATTCTGCGCTTCTTACTTTTTCTTTCAATTATATTCCCTTCATGGCACTTCGGACATTTTACTCCAATATCCTTCACGATCGCTTTCGTATTTCTGCAATCCGGGAAATTGCTGCAAGCCATGAACTTTCCATATCGGCCCATTTTATAAACCATCGGATGTCCGCATTCTTCGCAATCCTCTCCTGCTGGTTCATCTTTTATTTCTATCGTCTGCATTTCTTGTTCAGCTACTTCTAATCTTTTCTCAAACGTTTGATAGAATTCATCAATTACTTTTACCCAATCGACTTTACCTGCCTCAATATTATCTAAATCTTGTTCCATATTGGCAGTAAATTCAATGTTTAATATTTCTGGGAAAAATTCCAAGATTAATTCTAAGACGATTTCTCCTAATTCAGTTGGAATAAATCGTTTATTATCAAGTGCTACATAACCCCGCTTTTGAATAGTATCAAGGGTTGGAGCAAATGTTGATGGTCTTCCTATACCTAATTCTTCTAGCGTTCTTACTAGTCTCGCTTCTGTATAACGTGGAGGTGGCTGGGTGAAATGCTGCTTTGTTTCAATATCTTTATTTAATACCGTGTCCCCTTCCTTTAAATCAGGAAGCTGGCGGTCTTTTTCATCAACGTTATCATCTGTGCCTTCCACATAAACTTTCATAAAGCCAGGGAACTTAATTTTTGAGCCGTTTGCACGGAATTTTACGTCGCCGTTTGATAGATCGACACTCATTGTATCCATTATAGCTGATGCCATTTGGCTAGCAATAAATCTTTCCCAAATCAACTTATATAACCGAAATTGATCTCGGGATAAAAATTCCTTTACCTTATTTGGCTCTCGACCAATGCTAGTTGGACGAACTGCTTCATGGGCATCTTGTACCTTTGCATTCTTTTTCTCTTTTTTCTTCTCGTCTCTTGTATATTCTTTCCCATAATTGCTGTTTATAAATTCAAATGCTTCTCCTTGGGCAACCTCGGAAATTCTAGTTGAGTCGGTTCTCATATACGTAATTAAACCAACTGTTCCTTCTTTACCAAGATCTATTCCTTCATATAATTGCTGTGCTAACATCATTGTTTTCTTCGCACGGAAATTTAATTTACGGGCAGCTTCCTGTTGGAGAGATGATGTAGTAAATGGAACAGCGGGATTTCTCTTTCGTTCTTTTTTACTGACTTTATCTACTGTAAATTTATTATCTTTTAGTTGACTAGTTATTTTCTTAACATCTTCTTCTGAATGAAGTTCGATTTTCTCTCCATTTATTCCATAAAAGGATGCTTCAAAGTTATTTTTCCCTTTAATAAAGCTACCTTCAATAGACCAGTATTCTTCTGGTACAAATGCTTTGATTTCTCGCTCTCTTTCAATGATGAGACGTACAGCAACTGATTGTACTCTTCCTGCACTCAGTCCTTTTTTTACTTTTTTCCATAATAGCGGACTAATATTATATCCAACTAATCTGTCTAAAACCCTTCTTGCCTGCTGTGAATCCACTAAGTTCATATTAATCGCTCTTGGGTGCTTAAATGACTCTTTAATAGCGTCTTTTGTGATTTCATTGAAAACAACACGACAATCTGATTCAATGTCCACATTTAAGCTATTAGCTAAATGCCATGCAATTGCTTCCCCTTCGCGATCCGGGTCAGCTGCTAAATAAATTTTCTTCGCTTTTTTTGCTGCTGTTTTTAGATCCTTTAAAATAGGACCTTTTCCGCGGATTGTTATGTACTTTGGCTCAAATTGTTTTTCTATATCAACACCCATTTGACTTTTAGGTAAATCTCTAATATGTCCCATTGATGCTTTCACTTTAAATTTTTTTCCTAAATATCGTTCTATTGTCTTTGCTTTTGCTGGTGACTCAACGATTACTAAAAAATCTGACATCCACTGTCCTCCTTAAGAGGGATTTAAATATTCACTATTATTGTATACTATGTTTTGATTTGTCAAACATTCCGATAACTAGTAAACGTTTTCACTCTCTTTATTTATGTAAATTTTTCGGGTTAAATATCTATACGTTGCAAAATGTATAACAAATTTCTAAAAATAGCAATAGTTTTTTTTAAAGTTTCATGAATAATCCCTAATTTATGGAAAGATTATTTCTGCTTCTAATAGGGTTGCTTTCTAATTCCGCAGCTTGTGTCCACTTCACACAGTCTGCTCGAATGTACAAGTATTAACCGATAAAACAATTAAAATTTAAATAAAAAAAGATAATTCCTTAAATAATTTTATGTTTATAGCGTAACACTTTCCTTTCGCATTGAAAACTATTTTCATTTGCCTATTGTGATAATGATTATTTTTCAATTGATAAATAGAGATTAAAAACTATTTTTATATAAATAAATTAGAGGCTTTTACTTATTCTAAATGCTTCCATTCTTCTATTATATCATTCGCTACGAGTACGGGCTTTGCGCCTTGTTGGATCAATTCATTCGGGCCAACTGAATAGGGACTAAAGATATTTCCTGGTATAGCAAATACGTCTCGCCCTTCATTGACGGCAAAATTAGCGGTGATTAAGGAGCCACTTTTCTGCTTCGCTTCTACCACGAGGGTTCCGTTACTTAAGCCGCTAATAATGCGATTTCTCATTGGAAATTGCCATTTAAGTGGTTTTGTTAATGGGGGATATTCAGATAGCACGAGATGATCTTTCATCATTTCTCCGGCTAGCTCGCGGTTTTCTTTTGGATAAATATGAAAAAGGCCTCCCGCAATAACGCCAATTGTTTTACCCCCATGATCAATAGTAAGCTTATGGGCTATAGAATCTACCCCGTGGGCTAGACCACTTACTGTGGTGATTTTCTCCTCTACTAGTTCTTTTAGAAGCTGTTGCATCACTTTCGTACTGTAGGTAGTTGCTAAACGGGAACCAACAATCGCTAGCTTTTTTTTCGATTGAAGCAAGGAAAGATCTCCTTTTGCATAAAGAACCCAAGGCGGCTGGTAGATTTCTTTTAGAAGGGGTGGATATAATGGATCAAAAAAAGGAATAGTGTGGATATGATTGTAACGATACTGGTTCATTAGCTCTTCCACATAATTCGAATGGATTGTTTCCACTATTTCCTTTTCAACATTAGGAGGTAACGAGGATAAAAAGGAAGGGATTTTATGCAACTGAAGAGTAGGATCTTCTTTCAGAAGACTCCCTATTATTTTCCAACTAATTCCTCGACAGTGATGTAGCTTAATTAATGTTTTGTTTACAATTTCCATCTTTTCTTCCTTTCACTTGTCTACTTTTTCACAAAAAATTAGCTAACATACAAAAGGAAGACGAAAAACACTTCATAAATAAGGAATTATCTTCCTTCATTATAAATAGTTTTTTGAATTATGCCTAGTATTCATTTTCACTGTTTGCATTTGTAAATCCGCAGATTACATATCTTCCTAACTAATCTTAAAAAAATATCACGAAAAAACCTAGCCTTATTTGCAAAATAAGACTAGATTTCTTTTTTATTTTGTAACTACTTCATGTGTTTTACATTTTTCGTATAAAGACTGCTCTTTTAATACCTCTATCAATGTAGCTCCCATATCAGATGGAGTTGGCGCTACTTTTATGCCGCATTCTGATAGAACGCTAATTTTTTCGTCCGCCGTTCCTTTTCCACCTGAGATGATTGCACCAGCATGCCCCATTCGCTTACCTGGTGGTGCAGTGCGCCCGCCGATGAATCCTACTACCGGCTTCGTCATATTTGCTTTTACCCATCTTGCCGCTTCTTCTTCTGCAGTACCACCGATTTCTCCAATCATAATTACTGCATACGTATCTTCATCTTCATTAAATGCCTTTAGTGTATCAATAAAATCTGTTCCATTTACTGGATCTCCGCCAATTCCTACTGCCGTAGATTGGCCAATACCAGCCTGGGAAAGCTGATGAACAGCTTCATATGTTAAGGTACCTGAACGAGAAACAACCCCTACATGGCCCTTCTTATGGATATATCCTGGCATAATCCCAATCTTACATTCTTCAGGTGTAATTACCCCAGGACAGTTCGGACCTATTAATCTAGTCTTTTTCCCTTCCATATAGCGTTTTACTTTCACCATATCAAGAACAGGAATATGCTCTGTAATACAAATTACTAAATCAAGTTCTGCATCAACCGCTTCTAATATCGCATCTGCCGCAAATGGAGCTGGTACATAAATAACCGATGCATTTGCTTCCGTAACTTCTACAGCATCTTTCACGGTATTAAAAACAGGTACTCCTTCTACCGTTGTACCGCCTTTTCCTGGAGTTACGCCCCCAACGATCTTTGTACTATATTCAATCATTTGTGTTGTATGGAAAAGTGCTGTTGCACCAGTTATTCCTTGGACAAGGACCTTTGTATCTTTATTAATAAAAACACTCATGCTTAATTCCCTCCTTGTTCTACTAAGGTTACAATTTTCTCAGCACCATCAGCCATCGATTCTGCTGCTACAATATCCACACCTGATTCCCGAAGAATCTTTTTGCCTAAGTCTACGTTTGTTCCTTCTAGGCGAACAACAAGCGGCACATGAAGGCTGACCTGCTTTGCAGCTTCCACAATTCCTGTTGCGATAACATCACATTTCATAATGCCACCAAAAATATTAACAAAAATTCCCTTTACTTTTGAATCAGACAAAATGATTTTAAACGCTTCTGTTACTTTTTCTGCTGTTGCGCCGCCCCCAACATCTAAAAAGTTTGCCGGTTCTCCGCCATAATGCTTAACAATATCCATCGTTGCCATAGCAAGTCCAGCACCATTTACCATACAGCCAATATTTCCATTTAAGGCAATATAGCTTAGATCATATTTAGACGCTTCTAATTCTTTCTCGTTTTCTTCATCTAAATCTCTATATGCTACAATATCTTTATGTCTATAAAGGGCATTTGAATCAAAATTCAACTTTGCATCCAACGCCATAATATTTCCATCCTCTGTTAGCACAAGTGGATTAATTTCAGCAATCGAGCAGTCTTTGTCTACAAATACTTTATATAAACCAGTCATAAATGCAACTGCTTTATTTACTTGCTTGCTTGGGATATTAATTGCAAATGCAACCCGACGTGCTTGAAACGGAGTAAGACCAGTTACTGGATCAATAACTTCTTTGACAATTTTCTCTGGGTACTTCTCTGCGATTTCCTCAATTTCTGTACCACCCTCTTCAGAAGCCATTAATACGATTCGAGATGTTGCACGGTCCACGACAAATCCTATGTAATATTCCTTCTTGATCCTGCAGCCTTCTTCTATTAATAATCGTTTTACTAATTTTCCTTCTGGTCCTGTTTGATGGGTAACCAATGTGCTGCCCAATATATCTGATGCATAAGTCTGTACTTCTTCCAAACTTTTTGCAACCTTTACTCCACCAGCTTTCCCTCGACCACCTGCATGGATTTGTGCTTTCACTACCCATACATCACTGTTTAATGTTTCTGCAGCTCGCACTGCCTCTTCTACTGTAAAAGCTACTTTTCCTTTTGGTACTGAGACGCCGTTTAATTCTAAAATCTCTTTCCCCTGATATTCATGAATATTCAAGCTTCCACACCCCTTTGATTTCCCTTTTTTGTAAAATTGGAGACAACTGCATTAATACATCTTATAACGAATGAATGAAATTTATTTCATTCTTTTTTGTTTTCTCCTTTTGACATAATAATCGTTTTCACTGTAGTAATAGGCTTTCCTAAAAGCGATTTACGATTTATTTATCTATTTGGAAAAAACAAAAATATGGTCACGCTTTCATTTTAAATGAAAAAACCTTTCTTTGTCTATAAAAAAGTCTTTTATCTTTAAATATTTTACATTTAAAAATATTTTTTCTTCATTTTTTGCCTTTTGGAGCGTCTTTTTTCGTCGTTTCCTTCTCTAATGAATAAATATATGCAAACACTTCAGCAACTGCCATATATAAATCTTCTGGAATTTGTTCATTTATATTTAATTTACTTAGAAGTTCTACAAGCGAAGCATCTTCCTGAATCGGGATATTCTCTTTTTTCGCCCGTTCAAGTATTTGCTCAGCCACTAAGCCTTTCCCTTTTGCAATAACTGCAGGAGCTGAATGTTTATGCTTCTCATAGGTTAACGCTATCGCTTCTTTTCGTTTTAAAGGCCTAGGCTTGTTCATATTTTAAGATCCACTCCTTTGTAACCATTTACTCGCATTGCTTGCTGAGGACTCCACATAGGCCTGTCTTCTTTTGTCAAAGGTCTCACATGAACTGCCATCAGTTTATAATCAAGCTCCCTAAGCCTTTCTTTTAAAGACTCTTCCTTTTGTTTTATTATTGGCATTATTTCAGTTGCTTGATCATTAAGGATACTCATATTCATGATTCGGTTTTGGATATTTAAATCAATAACCGTATCCTTCATATGAGCAAGCTCTAAGTAAAAAAGGATGCGACAATAATTGCTATCCACTTTGCCATCTTCCGTTTTTCTGCCATTATACTGCATCGTTACATCCACCTGCTGGTTGAAAAAACGAAGGGGAATTTCTGTAACTAGCTGCATAATAGGACCAGTTTGCTGACTCATAAGCTGATAGCCTGTCATTTTATCGATCAGTTGTCCTGCTGTCTCTTTCACAGCTATTGGAACGTCTTTTCCCATTAACTCTAGTAGCATGGGCTTTAGCATTTCCTGATGAAAGGCTTGTTCGTCTTCCATCGGAGTTCGTTTTAATAATCCAGCTTCATACGAATAGCCCATTTTATGAATTATAGTTTTTATCGTATCTACCATACTATCTTTGGAAAAATTTTCTCCCTCTGTTAAACTAGAAAGCAAATTGTTTAAGATTGGTTCCTTCACTTTATGGGAAGAAAGCTGCTGTTGCAACTCCTCTATCAGGACACTAAATCCTTTATCTGATTGCAAGGATGAAAGACTTGAAAATACTTCTTTTGTTAGAGGCAGCTCTCTTTCAAGCATAAGGCCAATAATCGAAAGCTCTTGTTTTCCCAAAGAACTTGGCAGCCATTCCTTTATGTTTCCAATCGCTTCATTCGTAATTGGTAGATTATTAGATAGTAGATAATGGAGTAACAATCTATTGTCTTTTGTGTTAGGAAGATTTAGCTGTTGAAGCAATCCAGTCATATTTCCTTTTTCTTCTGGTACTTCATTTGCTTGGGTTAAAACTTTTAAAACTGGCTTATCATCCGTTATGGAAACTTGAAACCAATAACTTTGATCAACGGTTACGGGAATGGTTAGGTTGGCAAGCATTCTTTGCGATCCTATTTGTACCTCTGCCATTTGTTGAGGAAATAATTTTGTCAATTTTCCATATACTAGTTGTCCATCTCTTAATTCAAGGGCTTTGTTACCTAAACGATTTTCATGAAATAAATCATGTACAATATGGTTAATATTCATCTTATTCCTCCTTTCTTCCTTAACAAAAATACAACCATTCCATTAGCTATTTTATATTCTCCACCATCTCTTTGATAGGGGAAAAACTCTTGCGGTGATGAATCGTAATCCCACATTCCTTAAGAGCTACTAGATGCTCCTGTGTGCCATAGCCCATATTGCTCGCAAAATGATAATCAGGATACACTTCATGTAACTCTTTCATCATGCGATCTCTCGTTACTTTTGCAATAATGCTTGCCGCAGCAATTGAAACACTTTTACTATCCCCTTTAATAAGGGACTGGCTAGGGTATGGAGTGGTTAATTTCATTGCATCAATAAGTAAGTAATCTGGCGTTTGGGAAAGCTCATTAATCGCTTCTAACATTCCCTTTTTTGTTGCTTGATAAATATTAATTCGATCTATTTCTGTAGGTGAGATTACTCCCACCCCTATCGAAATTGCCTCATTTTTAATGACCTCATAAAATAATTCTCTTTTTTTCTCTGACAATTTCTTTGAATCGTCGATACCAGGTAAGTAAAAACCTTCCGGAAGGATAACGGCCGCTGTGACAACAGGTCCAGCAAGCGGTCCTCTGCCTACTTCATCAATGCCTGCAATATATGTATATCCCTTGCTTCTTATTTCTATTTCATAACGATTCATCTTGACGAAATGGTCATGAAGCTTCTGTTCCTTTACGATACGCTTCTCCCATGCTTCTAGAAGCTTCTGAGCCCCTTTTCTCTCGTCCTTTCGTAATTCAAGGATAAAAGGGTCATTAACTTCCTTTATCCCTTCTAGCGTCTCTTTTATTTCTTTCATCGTTGCTAATTTCATTTTTTACACCTCGATATTTATATCGGTTTATGGATGATTTTATTTATTTTAATCTGTTCGGTATGCTTTTACTTCGCTTCCGAAAATGTTGGCCGTTATTTTTCCATTTCAGACACAAAATTTCTTCTCTCCTTATAACTATGAAAATTAGAAATTTATCTCCTACTCTTTACATAGAAAAGAGAAGTGTCTGATTTTAGCCACTTCTCTTTGAGAGCTTTTTACATATCTTCTGTTTTTTCAAATGTCAAAGGTCCAAATTTTTCACTTCTGATATCACGGATTATTAATTCTGTCACTTTATCATAGTCAATCATACCGCCGCCTGATAATGCTCCTCTAAATGTGCCGATTTTATCAAACAGTTCAACCGTATCCTCTGGAATCGTATCTAAATCATATCTTTCTTTTAAACGTTCTGGATATTCTTTTTCCAAAAAGCGTAGTCCAAAGATAGCAATATCTTGTAAATTTAAAATAGTATCTTTAATTGCTCCCGTTAAAGCAAGCTTTAATCCAACTTCTTGGTCTTCAAATTTCGGCCATAATATTCCTGGTGTATCTAATAGCTCCATTTCTTTGCCTACTTTAATCCATTGCTGTGCTTTCGTTACACCTGGTGTATTTCCTGTTTTGGCAATGTTTTTTTTCGCCAATCGATTAATCAGGGTAGATTTACCTGCATTCGGAATTCCGACAATCATTGCTCGAATTGCTCGTGGTCTAATTCCTTTTGCTTTCATGCGATCAAATTTTTCCGCCAAAACTACTTTTGCTAAAGCAGTAATTTCCTTCATTCCTACCCCTGCGTGTGAATTAATCGCAAGCGCTTGTATACCTTGCTTTTTGAAGTAGTTTATCCATTCTTTTGTACGTTCTTTATCTGCCATATCTGCTTTGTTCAATAACACAATTCTCGGTTTATGCTGGATGATTTCATCAATCATGGGATTTCGAGATGATTGAGGAATTCTCGCATCCACTAATTCAAATATAATATCTACCAGCTTTAATTTTTCCGTTACCTGTCTTCTGGCTTTCGCCATATGCCCCGGGAACCATTGTATAGTCATCTTGCACCTCTATTTCTTCCACTTACATTATTCTACTATTTTTAAATCGGAAATCGGCCAATATACAACACTTGTACTGCCAATTATTTTATCATAGCCAATTGTACCAATATGGCGGCTATCTTTGCTATTTCTGCGGTTGTCACCCATTACAAATAACTCATCCTCTGGTACGGTTGCAGTGAAATCCTCCGTTAGTAGTCCATTTAGCCCTTCCTTATTATGTTCCAAGTAGGGCTCTTCATAAGCTTGTCCATTGACATATAACACATCATCTCGATACTCAATCGTATCTCCCGGCAAGCCAATTACTCTTTTTATATAATCTTTGCCTTCTGGCGCGTGAAAAACAATAATATCAAAACGCTTTGGTTCACTTACTTTATAGTTTATTTTATTTACAATCATTCGATCTTGGTCAAGCAATGTTGACTGCATAGACTCTCCATCTACTACAATGGGAGCAAATAAAAAATATCGAATGACAAAGGCGAGTAAAACAGCGATAATTAATGCTTTACTCCATTCCCATACTTCATTTTTCTTCTTCTTTTCAGTTGCCATACCTTTCACCAATCCTTAACTGAACAATATAGGTAGTTATTTATGTATGATTGAACGCTTCACTAACATGATATATTTTAGCGGAATTTCTGGATGAAGTAAAATTGGAAAGTAAGATATAAAAAAGAACTTGTTACAAGAACAAGCTCTTTTTTGGTAACAATTATCGAATTTCTTTAATACGAGCTTTTTTACCACGTAGGTTACGTAGGTAGTAAAGTTTCGCACGGCGTACTTTACCGCGACGGATAACTTCTAGCTTCGCAATTTTAGGTGTGTGAACAGGGAATGTACGCTCAACGCCAACTCCGTAAGAAACTTTACGTACTGTAAAAGTTTCGCTGATACCACCACCACGACGCTTAATTACAACACCTTCAAATAACTGAATACGTTCACGAGTACCCTCAACAACTTTCACGTGTACACGTACAGTGTCACCAGGACGGAACGAAGGAAGATCAGAACGAAGTTGTTCTTTTGTAATTTCTTCTATTAATTTTTGCATCGTTTTCAACTCCTTCCAACAGACGCTCTTGCACTCATAATGGAGACCACTTGCAGCGGAACATCGTTATAAGACTCTTCACAGAAATCCATCTGTTTAAGTCACAAGTGTTATCTTAACATAAAACTATAATAACAGCAATATTTTTTCTAAAAATAATAGAACTTTGCTATTTTTAATATAATTGTATTATGTTAACTTGGATGATGTTGCTTTTTTAACTCCTTTACAAGCTTTTTCTGCTTCTCTGTCAGCGGATAATTATCTAGTAAATCCGGACGTCTTTCAACCGTTCTTCGGAAAGATTCCCTTTCTCTCCATTCATCTATATGAGCATGATTTCCAGATAACAGTGTATCCGGAACCTTCATACCACGAAAATCAGCTGGTCGAGTGTAATGAGGATGCTCCAACAAACCAGTGCTAAACGAATCATTTACATGGGATGCTTCTTTCCCCAGTACACCTGGCAATAGCCGTACAACACTGTCAATGACAACCATTGCGCCCAATTCACCGCCAGTTAGGACATAGTCACCAATGGAGATTTCATCTGTTACCAAATGCTCTCTGATTCTTTCATCATATCCTTCGTAATGACCACAAATGAAGATTAAATGCTCCTCTTTGGCCAGTTCTTCCGCTTTTGCTTGCGTGTATCTTTCTCCCTGAGGACACATTAGAATGACACGAGGCTTGGTTCCTTCCTTTTTTGCTGTTAATGCACCAACAGCGTCAAATATCGGCTGGGGCTTTAATACCATTCCAGCACCTCCTCCGTACGGATAATCATCAACGGTTTGATGCTTATTATCAGCGTAATCGCGAAAATTCACGACATTGTACGCAGCTTTTTCGCCTTCTTCTGCCTTCTTTAAAATAGAACTATGAAGAACCCCTTCGAACATCTCTGGAAATAATGTAAGTACATCAATCTTCATTAAGAAAACAGCCCTTCCATTGGCTCTATTACAACTAGTTTTTCTTGCACATCTACTTTCATCACTACTTCTTCGATATATGGAATCAAGATTTCATTTTTATCTTGGCCTCTCACAACCCACACATCATTCGCTCCCGGTGTTAAGATTTCCGTAATTTCTCCAAGCTCTTCCCCTTCTACGGTTACCACTTTACAACCGATAATTTCATGAAAATAATACTCATTTTCTGCAAGTTCTCCAAGAAAGCTCTCTGGCACCTTTAAAAGGCCGCCCTTCATAAATTCCACATCATTCACATTTTCATAGCCTTCAAATGTAAGCAGATTGAAGTTCTTATGTTCTCGATGGCCTTTAATTTTCAATTCAAGCGGATTCGCTTTATCTGTCTGAAAAAAATAAATCGTATTCCCAATTTTGTAGCGTTCTTCTGGAAAATCAGTACGAGAAATAACACGAATTTCTCCTCTTATCCCATGTGTATTGACAACTTTACCAACATTAAACCATTTCTCCATTGCATTCACCTCTATCGAATATCAACCACTGTTCCATCTTTTACAATAATTGACTTATTTGTATTTTCCCAAGCCTGCCCCACCTGAACATCAACAACAGCCATTACTTCTTGCTCCTTGATTTCTGTCCCTAATGGTAGTATATGTAATTGATTTAATTGAAACTCTATCGTTTTTTGTTTCTCTAATTTATTTGTAACTTCCTTTCGAAAAAAACGTTTAATTTCCGAACCAGAAGGGTGATTTTTCAATTGTTTTCTTTCTTCAAAATGAAGCTGTTGTACTTCTTTTTCTAGTTGCTCTATTTCTTGCCGATATCGTTCAGAAATGGACTTTCGCGTTTTCTCTGTTAAAACTTGTTTTACTGTTACAGACTGAAGAATCTTCATATACTTCCTCCTAACAGATGACAACCTTTGTACATACTACTAACAAGGTAACATATATTGCATTTTTCGTCTAAATACAAGTAAATTATCAATCATTTTACCAACACTACAGCTACTTCTGAAGAAATGCTAGCACTTAAGTTTAATATATCAGCCAATGTAACATGTTTATCAGCCAAAATAATTATTTATCAGCCAAATCTCCATCGATATCAGCCAAAGAAGCGCACTAATCAGCCAAACCCATATTTCTCCTAAAAAACAAAGGAAGGAGGGTTCCCCCTCCTTCCTTTTCATTTAATCTCTAATATCAACAATAATTTTCTTTTGTTGTAATGATCCTGCTGCATAAACAATCGTTCGAATGGCTCTCGCTACTCGCCCTTGCTTCCCTATTACCTTTCCTATGTCATTCTCGTTGACAGAAAGCAAGTAAGTGATACGATTATCCTCTTCTGTTACAGTTACGGCCACTTCCTCTGGAAAATCAACAAGGGGCTTAACAATCGTTTCTATAAGCTCTTTCATTGCATCAAAAATTATTTAGCGTTTTTGATATTGTGGAATTTTTCCATAATACCTTGGTTAGAGAATAGGTTACGTACTGTATCAGATGGTTTTGCACCATTTTGTAACCATTGTAGAGCTTTATCTTCGTTGATTTCCACGATAGCTGGGTTTGCTACCGGATTGTAAGTTCCTACTGTTTCAATGAAACGTCCATCACGTGGTGAACGAGAATCTGCTACTACGATACGATAAAAAGGAGATTTTTTTGCTCCCATTCTTTTTAAACGAATTTTTACTGCCATTTAATATTGCACCTCCGAATAGTTTCACACAAGATAGTATATTATCAGATACTCCAACACTTTGTAAAGTGTTTTTTCTTGTCAGTGTTAAAAATCTTTATTTACGCCCTCTAACAGTCTGTTTTCGCCCAATTTCAATGGACAAACGAAGCCAATTTTATATAAAAAACTGTCGTTAGAACGGGTTGAAAGGTAATTTTAATTTACCTTTTTTCTTGCCCTTTTGACCCATATTGGTCATTTGCTTCATCATTTTTCTCATGTCATCAAACTGTTTTAAAAGTCGATTTACTTCCGGAACGGTTCTACCGCTTCCTTTTGCAATACGCTTTCTTCTGCCAGAATTGATGATCTCTGGATGTTCTTTTTCTTGCTTAGTCATGGACTTAATGATTGCCTCTACATGTGCAATTTGCTTTTCGTCCACTTTCATATTGTTTAAGCCTTTGATTTTGTTCGCACCTGGCATCATTTTAATTAATTCGTCAAGTGGTCCCATGCTTTTCACCTGGCTTAAGGAATCAAGAAAATCGTCAAAGGTAAATGAATCTGATTTCATTTTCTTTTCTAATTCTCTCGCCTTTTCTTCATCCACGTTTATTTGCGCTTTTTCGATTAAGCTAAGCACATCACCCATTCCTAGGATTCTAGAAGCCATTCTCTCAGGATGGAATGTTTCAAGCGCGTCCATTTTTTCTCCCAAACCAACAAATTTAATTGGTGTGTTTGTAACAGAACGTATGGAAAGCGCAGCACCCCCACGTGTATCACCATCAAGCTTTGTTAAGACAACTCCCGTTAATCCTAACTGCTCGTTAAAGCTTCCGGCTACATTGACAGCATCTTGCCCTGTCATTGCATCGACAACTAGTAATATTTCTTCTGGGTTTGCAAGTTCTTTGATTTGCTTTAATTCATCCATTAGGGCTTCATCTACATGAAGACGACCTGCTGTATCAATTAATACATAATCATGATGATCTTCTTTCGCTTTTTCAATCGCTTGCTTTGCAATTTCAACAGGACTAACTTGGTCTCCTAGTGAAAAAACTGGAAAATCAAGCTGTTTTCCTAATGTTTGCAATTGCTTAATCGCAGCAGGACGATAAATATCTGCAGCTACTAATAGTGGATTACGATTATGTTTTTTACGCAGTAAATTTGCAAGCTTACCAGTGGTTGTTGTTTTCCCCGCCCCTTGAAGTCCGACCATCATAATGACAGTTGGAGGACGTTTATTCACACCAATTTTGCTTTCTTCTCCACCCATTAATTCCGTAAGCTCTTCTTTTACTACTTTAATAACTTGTTGTCCAGGAGTTAAGCTTTTTAGCACTTCCTGTCCAACTGCACGTTCACTTACTTTTTTGACAAAGTCTTTTACCACTTTAAAGTTTACGTCTGCCTCAAGAAGCGCAAGACGTACTTCACGCATCATTTCTTTTACATCCGCTTCATTTACTTTCCCTTTTCCACGGATTTTTTGCATCGTGTTCTGCAGTCGGTCAGCTAAACCTTCAAATGCCATACGTCAGCCTCCTTAATCTAATTTCTCTAGTTCCTCTACTGCCTCTCGCAACGCAGATATAGATAAGGTATCATGTTCTAGCATTTTTTTCATCTTTTCAAAAAGAACTTGACGCTCTTGAAATTTCTGAAGTAATAATAACTTATTCTCATATTCTTCTAGCATTGCTTCTGTACGTTTAATGTTGTCATACACCGCTTGACGGCTTACATTGTACTCAGCAGCAATCTCCCCAAGAGAGTAATCATCCAAATAGTAAAGAGACATATAGCTTCGTTGCTTCGGTGTTAACAACGACTGATAGAAATCAAATAAATAATTCATTCTCGTTGTTTTCTCAAGCATCGAATAATACCCCCGTGTTAAGTCAAAAGCCTTTACATCGACTATTTTACACACCAGAAAAAAAGATGTCAAGAAAATATCTTTACAAATTGAAAAGCGGAGGGTGCCCGTTTAGGGGCGTGTGGGGTGGAGCGATGATTCCTGAGATATAGGAAACACAGTGAACGGCAGTGAACTGATGTTGACTTATCGTAGGGTAGCATCGTGAAGCCCATCAGCCCCTGGGCACCCGGAGCTGGACTAATTGAAAAGCGGAAGCGCCTGGTTATCGTTGTACAAACTAGTAGGGGGGCTGACTGAGATACTTTTAAAAATGCGACAATTTAATGTTGTCTCTTCCCTAGTTTGTTTTTAATAAATACAAATGGGCTTTTATAAGGTTTCTATGTTACCTTCTCCTCTTCTTTTCCTTACGGTTCGGGCTCAAAGAACGCTCCTCTGTTACTTATAAACCAGTTTATAACCTAAACCGCTGCTTCCATAAAAAACTGCAGATAACTTTTAAAGTATACCCGCAGTTCGTATCATACCAACCTATCTCATCGTTTTTTCTTCCGCTTCATCTCTAACAATTGATCCAAATGGTTTTCGTTCTCTTCCTTTGTATTTAGCTTTTTCGTCTTTTTCGGTGGTTTTGCTTGTTTTTTATTTGTTTCTCTATTAGAATCCAGCTGTGCCTCTTTCCCTATAGATACTGGTGTCTCTCTAGGTGCTGAGCTGATCTTTTGCTTAAAGGTCTTTTGCCGTTTAACACCTTCTTTTTTTTCAAACACAGCAAGGAATTTAACTGGTAATCCTAATCTTCTAATGGCAATTTCTATCAATAGAAGCAGGAAACTAATGAACAGCAAAACTTCTGTAATCTCCTGCTTTTGTTTAACTGGATTCTTTAGCGGTCGAAATGCTTGTGATTCTTTTTCTAGCTGAGAGCCGTCAGTTATTGCCAGAAGCTCGTTTACCTTTTCTTCATTGGCTCCGGTAATTAAATATTCATCAGAATAAGGGACGGTAAAGCCTGATTGGTAAACGGTGACATTTCCATCCTCATCCGTCTGTTTGACATGAATAAAATAAAGACCTGGATCATTGTCAACATCCACCTCATATTTTCCAGGGGCAATCATTTTTGTATTTCCTTCAACCACTTCTCCTCTTTCTGAAATAATGGTTGTTTCAATCGGGAGCATCGATAATTTATCTGCTGAAACGGATAAATAGGTTCGATCCTGCTCTTTTTCGACAGATAAAGAATACGCTTCTGAATCGTACTGTGGCAAAGTATTCGCGACCACTTTTGTAAAAAAGCTGCTCCATTGGTTCCAGCGAGCCCAATCCCCGTTCCATGCACCATTTACGTCAGAAGTGAAAGCTATCGTCTTACCTAAACCGTATTGCCATTCTGCTAATATCGGATCTTCCTTTGTGCTTTCAATCGGAACGGTGCTTTCTGCTTTGGGTGTTGTTGCGATATAGGCATTCATCTGGGGAATTCCTTGACTAAACAACGAATCCCATCCATAGCCAGATTTAATATTAGGATAAAATGGATTGTCTTCAATATAGGTTCTTGTCGCCATAACAGTTTCTCTTGATAAAATGGAAGGAATAACCGTTGAATCCTGTACATCATAAAAACGCCCTGCCCCAAGCTTTGCTAATTCCTCCAACAAATTTCGGTCCGCATCTGCGCCTAAAGCTACCGTTGACATCGTAACATTTTTCTTACTGCCTTCATTAATTAGCTCTTCGTAATCATTATTCGTCGCAGATTGTCCATCGGTGAGTAAAATGATATGTTTTCTTTTTACATCTAAATCACTGATTTGATCATAAGCTTCCACTAATGACCCATATATTTCAGTTCCTCCACCAACTGGAACAGAACGAATTTTATTTACTACTTCTTCTTTATTTTTCAAAGGCTTAGGCTCCACTATCACCCATGGTTTATCATCAAAAGCAATAAACCCTAACGTATCTGTCTCTTGAAGCAATTCAACCGATCTTGCTGCCGCTTCTTTCGCTAACGAAAACTTTTGCCCATCCATACTTCCAGATCGATCTAAAACAATCATTAACGCCATTGAAGGCATTTCTTTTTTTCCTTTGATGTCCATATCTACTGGGAGAAGCTTCTCTATAGGTGTTTGAAAATATCCCCCTAGCCCGAAGCTATCTTCCCCACCTGTCATGAGAAAACCGACACCAAAGTCTTTGACACTTTTTTCGATAAGACTCATTTGATTTTCCGTAATATCTGTTGCAGCAATATTATTAAAAATAATCGACTGATAATTCAAATAGCCAGAAAGTACGGTTGGCAGCTGAATCGATGAACGTACCTCTACTTTATACCCTGCTCCTTCCATGATTTGTACGAGCGCTTTATTTGAATCATTTTGAACCAAGAGAATTTGCGGAATCGTTTTAACCATATTCACGACCTGCAGCTTGTTATTTTCAGCGTAAGCATCATTCGTCAATTCTAGTTCCGCTTTATAGGTTACTAATCCAGCCTGTTCCACTGGAAACTGGATTGGGATAACATTTGTTCCTTCTTTTATTTCAATTGACTTGGAAACAATTTTATTATTATTCTCATAAAAATGAAGCAATCCACTCTTTGCAATATTACTCTCAATCGTTACAGAAACCGACGCTTGTTCCCCTTCATATAAAGTGGAAGGCACTTCTATTTCACTAACGGCAGTATCTTCATAAGAATGCGATTGGAGCAAAACAGTATCTAATTCGATAGAGCGATTTTTTAATAACTTCGCAGCTTCGGTGAGATTCCCCATCGTCTCGTTTCCGTCCGTAAATAGAATAATTCTTCCACCACTATTATTCGGAAAAACACTACTGGCAAGATTAATGGCCCCTTCAATATTCGTATGATCTTTTCCTGTCTCCTCATTCCATTTTGGAAAACGGAGACCTTCTTTTCCCATCATTTGTTCAATGGTTGCTTTCTCTCCAAAGGAAAGAACACTATATTCATCTTTTTCGTTCTTATTTTGCACGCTTTTTTCCAGCCATTCGAGTTGCTGGTCTCCTGAATCTTGTACACTTGCACTTCGATCCATTAGAAATACAACTTGTGTTTCTTTTTGCGGCAAAACTATTTGAGGAATAGCAAGCGCAATGATTAATAGGGAAAAAATACATGTTCTTAAAAAGAGTATAACCTGACTTTCCTTTCTATTTGTCATCAGCTTCATCTGCTTCCAATATCGGTAAAGAAGAAAAGCAACAGGAAGGAATAGTAATAGAATGAATGGGTATTTAAACTCTATTTGCACGGCGATAAACCTCCCATTCCAGACATAAAATGATAAGAACAAGTAAACATAAAACATACCATAGCCAATCACTTTCCGTTTTTGTAACCTGATTTTCCTTTAGTTGGGTCTCGTTTAATATAAACGACTTTTGCGATTCAATGGTCTTCTCTCGGTCATCTAAATTCACAGAAAAATAAAGGAGCTCAGAATCATTTGTAAGCTGATAAACACCTGGTAGCTTCGGTGCCTGGAAGCCATCTTCCATCGAAAAGGAGTCTACTAATTGGTCATTTTCATTATATATATCCCAATCGGATTCTTGATTTGTTAATGAAATGGTTCTTGATTCTAAAGGCTGAAAATCTCCAACATAATTGGATTGTGAGGAAAGCCATTGATACATATTGTATAAAAGAATCGGAAAACTTGGGTGTAATGGCCAATCACTATCTTTTAAATCAAATTGAATGAATATGGCTGGCTGATTATTTACTTCCCCTTTTTGAATCAACGGCAGCTCTCCACTTTTAACAATCGGTTTCATACTTTCCATCGTTTGCTTTATAGCACTTGCGATAAAAACATCCTTCATATCTACATGTAATAATAATTCATCTTCACTTTGTTCTATCTCTGTTTGTAATTCTTCTTTTTTTCCATCCGTAAAAAAGAATACAAACGGAGCCCCAATATTTTCAGGTAGCGTAGAACCAGATAATAGGAAAATACTGTCCTGTTTCGTTAAAAATTCTGTTTTATCCTCCATTTGGATGACACGAAGACCAATCGCCTCAAACCCCTTTACCAAAAAAGGATTCATTTCCTTATCTGTATACATAGTTGTAATCTGTCTATTAAATACAGCGGTTTGCCTATTATCGATTACATAATCATCTGTAGCAGTAAGTTTGGCATTGTAATAAGATTTCTCGGGTAAATCGTTTATTGCGATTATTTTTCTTTCTTTTGGCTGTAGCTCAATCTCTTGCTGATAAAGCACTGTTTTTTCGCTTTCAACTTGAAAAGGTATTGTCTTAAGGGAATCTGATTGATTTTCCACCATAGCAATCCCTGCTACTCCATCACCATTTTTTGATACACCAAAAGATAAAATCGAAATATTATCTGGCTTTTCCTGTTCTTGATTATGTACTTCTACGTAGAAGGAATTAATACTCTGTATCCTTTCCTTCTCTACTCCGTCAGAAAAAATATGAATAGCCGTTTTTCCCTCTTTTGCTAGGCTTGCGGTTAGTTCTGTGGCACTTTGCCAGTCTTCATGGGTATAGGAAAGCTCTATGTCTTTAATCGCTGCACTTACTTTATATCGGTCTGACTCATCATGTAGAAGTATTTTAGGATGATCATTTACCTCGAGAACCGTGACAGATTGGTTTTGCTGAATACGTTCCATCATTTCTAACGCAGCAGCTTTGCTTTCTTCTAATCTATTAGAGGCATTTTCCTTTGCGGCCATCGAAGCCGATGTATCAAACATAAAAATGATTTGTTCCCCTTTAATCGCCTCTTTAGCAAAATATGGCCCTACAAGTGCTAACATCAGCAAAAGTAAGCAAATAAGCTGCAGCCAGAATAAGACGTTATTTTGCCATTTATGTAACCATGAGGATGCCTTCATTTCCTTAAGAACTTCCTCCCAAAGTAAATTGGAAGGGATGATTTGTTTAGTATATTTCTTCCGAAAAAAATATAATAGGATAAATAATCCAATTAAAAATAGCAGCAAAAAGTAGTATGGATTTGCTAAATGCATTTTTTCTCTCCTTTTGGCTCGAAATGAATAAGAATTATTGAACCAATCCAGTAAATGCTAGTTCACGTAAAATGATTGTTTGTATATCTAATTTATCGCTGATTTGACAATAACGGATTCCATGTGTGGCACAAAGAATTTCTAGCTCCTGATTATGCTGTGTTAGTCTTTTTTTATAAAGCGTTTTAATCGAATTATTAAGACTTACATCTACCATTTTTCCATTTTCACTATCAACTAACTGTATATCGCCAGAAAGATGCGGATTTATTTCCGTCTCACTTAGTAATTGAATCAGCCATACTTGTTGATTTCGACGGTTTAACCGTTTAAAACTTTCCTCAAAAAACGACAATGCTTCCAAACCGTCAGTTATCAAAACAATCATTTGTGACGGCGCTGATAAAGAACTAATTAATGATTGTGTAAAGCTTTCATTTATTGTCTGCTCCTTCATATCGACAATTTCGTAAAAGGTTCTTTTATTATGAACCGATCCTTTGCGATGAAAGGAAAGCTTTGTTGAAACAGCAGCAAAACTCAATCGATCCTCATGAGACAGTGTAATATAGGCTAAGCTTGCTGCTAGCTCTCTTGCTAACTCCCATTTAGAAGGGACTTGTTTCATCGAAGAGGTAGCATCAAGGAGTATTCTAACAGAAATCTCTTTTTCATCTTGAAATCTTTTAATATATGGCTTATTCGTGCGACCATAGACATTCCAATCAATTTGGCGGATATCATCACCAGGATGATAGATTCTATAATCAGCAAAATCCAGGGAAGTGCCATGGATATGAGAATTTCTTCTGCCATTTTGCATTCCTGTACCCTTCATCAAAACTTGCAGGCTTTTTCGATTCATTCTTGCTAATAAGGAATGATAGTTCTTCATCGACCCTTTCCTGCTTCAATACGTAATGTTTTTTCCAAAATATCTTCGATGATCTGATCTGGAGTAACCCCCGCAATCTCCCCTTCAAAATTAAGCAGAATTCGATGTCTAAGAACAGGCAGTGCCACATATCGCAAATCGGCAATAGAAACATGCAATCTTCCAGAGGCTAACGCTCTAGCTTTTGCCATCGTTACTAAAGACTGTAGCCCCCTTGGTCCACTGCCTGCCTGAATATAATTGTTTCCTAATTCTGTCACATCCTCTGAGCCTGGATGAGTAGCAGAAACAATGTTTACTGCAATGTCTAAAATATCGTCAGCCACAAGAATTTGTTTAACAAGACTTTGCAAATGAATAATATTCTCTACAGTGGCAACTTGATTCAAAGTGGTTGAGTCTGTTCCTGTAGTCCGCTTAATAATTGCTTTTAATTCCTCTTTTGAAGGATAAGTTACATGTAATTTACATAAAAACCGATCCAATTGGGCCTCAGGCAATGGATATGTTCCTTCCATATCGAGAGGATTTTGAGTTGCTAATACAAAAAATGGTGCTTCTAATCTTTTCGTTTCTCCCATAATGGTGACCGTTTTTTCTCCCATTGCTTCTAATAAAGCACTTTGCGTTTTCGGTGTTGCTCGGTTGATTTCATCAGCAAGGACAATATGCTTGAATAAAGGTCCCTCATGAAAATCAAATTGCTGTTTGCCTTTCTCATCAGGCTGTAGCACCATCGTACCAGTAATATCTGCAGGCATTAAATCTGGCGTAAACTGAATACGTGCAAAGGTAAGGTTCATTACTTCCGAAATTGTTCGAATCATCATCGTTTTTCCAAGACCAGGAAGTCCTTCTAAAAGTACATGTCCGCCTGCTAGCATACTCCAAAGTACCTCATCAGTGATTTTTTCTTGGCCGACAATAAACTTGCCAATCTCTTCTTTCACCTTTTTAAGTAAAGACTCTGCTTGGATAAAATCTTGTTCTACTGGTTCTTTTTCCATCTTTTCCCCTACTTTTCATTTGGTTTTATATCAGTAAAATAATTCTTCACAATTTTTTCCAAGTCATGTGGTAATGTATATCTTGATGTACTTTCCCTATAAGAAGCTTCATATTCTGAAAATACTTGTTCATATGGACGAACACTCCCTTTCAGAACTGGACCTTCCCCTTCTATCACCTGACCTTGCTTTCCATTCCCTAATTCACCTGAATCCACTTCGATGTTATCTTTGCCATCTACTTTTTCTGGGACAGTTAATAACTCTCTGCTTCCGCCCCCAAATCCTGCTCCAGAGCCATTTCCACCTCCAGACCCACTACCATTCCCGGAACCTGAGCCATTTCCTGAGCCTGAGCCTGAGCCTGAGCCCGATCCTGAGCCCGACCCTGTTCCTGAACCATCCCCATTCCCTGAGCCGTCACTACCATCATTTCCATTAGTAGAGCCGTGATTGTCCTTCTGCCCTTGTTGGCCATTAGCATTTGCATTTTCTGGTGAATTCTCACCATCATTACTTGATCCATCAGCAACTGTGCTAGAATTAGGTACTGTTATTCCATTTGCAAGACTTTCATTTTTAAGAAGATTTTCTACTTGAGCTAGTTCAGTCTGTACAGATTCCAATTGCTCAAGAAGCTCCTCATTATTTAATAAATCTTCCATCTGGTCTAATAGCTGCTGTAACTGTTCTTCTGTTAACTGCTTATTTCCACCAGTCAATTGATTTAGGGCATCTTTTTGTTTATCTGTTAACTGATCATATTGCTCGTTTGCTTTTTGTAATTCCTTCTTGACTAATTCTTGATTCTTCTCTGAAATGGCTTTAGAAAGAGACATAAAGCCAGCTTCATTCAGCTTTGCTTCCGCTTTTTGTCGTTCATTGCTTTTCTCTTGAAGCTTTCTTTTTTTTAGCTGTAGCTCTTTCGCTTGTTTTTCCAATTCCGCAAAGGTTTTTTCGACCGTATCCTTCTTCTCTAATTCCTTTTGAACCTGTTTAAGTTCTTTTTTTACTTGTTGATTTGTTTCTTTTTTTATTGCTTTTTCTAATTCTTTTTCCGCTTTAGCCATTGTTTTTATCTCATTCTCTTTTTCCTTCGCTGCTTCCATATTAATGGATGGGAAAAGCTGCAACAGGACACAAATAACAAGACAAGCAACTCCTGATAAAACAAATTTCGGGGAGAAATAGCTTTTCTTCCGTTTTAATACAGCTAATTGCTTCTGTTCCATTTCCGATATCGCCTGTTTTACAACTAACTGTTCTACAGCGCCCTTACTCTGTAAATAGGCATAGGCAGTCGTTGCATAATCATCTGAAACGAACTGATTATATAGTTTTACAGCCTGTTTTTCAGTTGGCCACTTTCTCCATAATCGAAACAGAAAAAGAAGGACACCAATACAAGCTGTTAGAAAAAGAATGGATGATAAAAACGGAAGCACAAAAAAATAGGCAAAAACATAGAGAAGGAGATAAACTCCTCCTAAAACCGCAAGTAAAAAACAGAACTCTTTTGCAATCAATTCTCTTGCTAGGGACTGTCTTACCGGTTTCACTAATTCCTTATATTGTTTGTGGTTTTCCATACGATTATCTACTTCCCTTTTTTCATATTGGCCCGTAATTTACGGACACTAATTGTCAGCGAAAGCGCAATGACTACACAATAACTAATGACATGTGCCGCCCATATAGGAAATTTAATTCCTGTCCATTCCTTTATTTGATCAGAAACGGTTGGTTCAAATATATCTGCTAGCACAATACCGGGATTAAACATCGCGCTAAAATAGACGGAAGGTACTTTTTTGGGTACTGAACTAGAATAGATATCTGCCATTTGAAAGAGAATGAGCGATATCACGACCGTTCCACCGACAATAAATAAGGTAACACTGTAGGTTGTAACCATGCTGACAATCGTTTTGCGAATCAGCGTCGAAAATAAAACACCAAAGCTACCAATAACTAAGATTGTAAATAAGCTAAAGAAAAATACTTGCACTAGCTGTGTCGGGGAGATACCACCATATAGAAATACAAAGCTATATATTGGTAGACTCGCAAGGATTAATAAAACCAAATATGCAACAGAAGAAAGTAATTTTCCAATAATAATCGTAAAACTGCTTTGCGTTGTCGTTAACAAAATGCTTAAGGTTTGCCTTTCCCGCTCACTACTAATTACTCCACCAGTAAGACCTGGAGTAATAAATAAAACTAAACCTAATTGAAAGAAAGCCAAAAACATGAACATCATACGACTTTCCTGCGGTTTGAAAAAACCAACTGGGCTCGATGTTCTTAGTACAAACATAAAAGCAACCATCAGCAAGGAGAGAGCAAGGAGATAAAACAGGATTCCAAGAAATGTTTTCCCTGAACGAAAGCGTAACTTTAACTCTTTATTTAATACAGGATTCATAAAATAGGTTTTCAAGAGAATTCAACCTCCTTTGTAATTTCCATAAATACATCCTCTAAATTACTTTCCATTTCGGCGAAGCTAATGATCGGAATCTCCATATTAACTGCTGTTTTTAAAAGGCTCAACTGTTCCTCATCTCCGCCTTTAAACAGGAATTGAATCGTTTTAGCATTCTCCAAGACTTCCAATTTTGTAATTCGTGGGTTTTCTTCTAAAAATGCAATCGTTTTTGGCATATCCAGTGTTTTTACACTAATCATTTTTTCACTTTGCAATTGCTGCTGAATTGCTGATACCGTCCCTTGTGCGACTAGTTTCCCTTGATCCAAAATTCCAATAACATCACACATTTCTGCTAGCTCTGGCAAGATATGTGAAGAAATAAGAATAGTTTTCCCCATATTTTTTAATTCTTTTAAAATCTCACGCATTTCAATTCTGGCTCGAGGGTCCAAGCCAGAAGCAGGTTCATCTAGAATTAGAACCGCCGGATCATGAATTAAGCTTCTAGCAAGACAAAGTCTTTGTTTCATTCCTCTCGACAAAAGATCCACATAATCCTTTCGCTTATGAGAAAGATTTACTAGCTCTAATAGCTGTGGGATTAATTTTTCTCTTTTTGCTGCCGGAATCCCATAGCTAGCGCCATAGAAATCTAAATATTCTTCTGCTTTTAGCTGATCATAAACACCAAAGAAATCAGGCATATACCCTAATTGTTTTCTTACCTCTTTCGGCTGCTTCATGATATCCGCTCCATTAATAGTTGCCGTGCCAGAGGTAGGTGCTAATAAAGTAGCAAGAATGGAAAATGTCGTCGATTTACCTGCCCCATTTTGACCAACAAACCCAAACACACATCCTTCTTCAATCTGAAGTTCTAGCGGTTCAAGCGCTGTAAACTTTCCATACTTTTTGGAAAGACCTTTAATTTCTATCATTCTTTTATCTCTCCTTTAATCTTAACAGATGGCAGCTGAATATATGGATCTCCATTCGTTGCTTTTACTACCTTCATATTGATTATTTTATTTTCATCTAAATAGGCAGAAACTTTATCTTTATCTACTTTAAAAAGACTAGTTATTTTTTCATAAGAATCTGTTTCTTTATTATAAATATTGTATGTGACACCTGGATTACCATTTGGATGAACAGTTAATGAATCAAACGATAGCGATTTTATATCATACGATTTAGGAATTTGAAGTGTATATAAATACTCGCCATCTTCTAATGAAATATCATTATTTTGGTAGTTCTCACTATAAATGGCTCCTTCGATAACGGTTAATTTTTGTTCCATATTTCCTTCATTTATCGTAAATGTTCCTGGAAAATGATTGGTTAAAATAATCGGCTCCATGATTAAATTAGTGCTATTTTTCGTTTCCTTTTCGCTAGCAATCCCAACATCCACGATATCTTCATTCGTAATCGCAACTAACACCGGCTCTCCAGTAGATATGTTTTTAAAGTAATCCGTACTTAATACCATGCTTTCCACCACTAATTCTCTAAACTCCTTTAAATCATGGCCATTATAATCGTAAATATAATAACCATTGCCATTTCCACTTGGTCTAGAAAAGTATTTATTGCTATGTGTGACTTGAACATTCTTTGTTTCACCAGATTTAATAGGACCTAGTTCGATTTTTTCATTACCTGACCAGATAAAGACTTTTGAAAAATCAAATGGATACAGATTCGTTATCGTTCCTGAAATATCTTTTTCTGTTACAGCAAAATCATGGCTAAATCCACCTTCTATTGGCATAGAGGATTTTCCATACATGGTACGGCTAGACCAATATTCTACTTCTGGAAAAATGATTTCACTATTTTTCACTTTTTCATTTTTAATAGCTTTAACTTGCAGCTCTCCATATCCTAAATAAGGAAAAGGAGTATATGTATCTTGATCAAAGGTTAAAGCAAAATCACCGGATTTATTCGATAAAAGGGTTGTTGCTTGGTAGCCAGATAAATAATTATTGCTATATTGGTAGATACCCATTTCATTTATCTGCGGATTTTTTATTTTATCTTTTGCCCCAGTAATAAACATTCCTAATGATAAAAGAATCGAAAGACTCGGAATAATCCACCAAGCATGCTCTCTTTTATCGTATTTTCTTAGTACAAAATACAATATTGGCACAATAACTAATAAATAACCTGCCAGTATTATTAATAAACGACCAGTTGTAATCGTTGAGCTTTTAAAATACTCATTTGATTCGACAAATTGATAGTAAAGATTACTTAAAGGATTCCCACTATATTGATAATTTGCCGTTATCCGTGTATTCTCTGTTTGCAATAGATTCTCCATCCAACTATTAAAGCCCTGCCAATTCAGTAAGGTAGAATCACTAAGTGAAAAAGAGGTTTGAATAATTTTCCCTTCCCCAAGATTTTTTTTCGCAACCAGTGGATGCTCATTATGTATCGTTATGGCGTCAGAACCGTCTGTTAGCGAAGACCGATAAGCAGTTATCTTTTTCTGTTCTTTCGTTTTTGTGTCAATTCCAGACAATGGAATCTCTTCCTCATTTCCAAGAGCCAATGGCATTAGTGATTCTAAATTGCCATATGCTTGCTTTCCATTTGTCGTTGCACCGGTAATTAAGATTCCTCCTTTTTCTATCCATTTCTTAATCGCCAGTTGCTGTTCTTCTGTTAATTCTGTTAAGGAGAATTGATCGACCATTAAAAAGCTTAGCGTTTCAAGGCCTAATGCTTGATCTGGTATATCTTCTTTAAGTAGATCCGTCGTAATAATGGAACTGCTTGAAAGCTTTCGCAAATTTTTAAATTTGTCATACTGATCGGTAAGAATGCCTAAAGTCTGATCTGAAATTAAGTTTAGCCTTACTTCTTTAACACCAGTAAAACTTACTTCCTCGTCTTTTTGCCAGCTATCTCGATATAATTTCATTTTATTACTAGTATAGTTAGAATCCGAAGACATCCCTGGTATTGTTACAGTATACGTTTTCTTGCTGTTTGCTGGTATATCGACAGGTACTAATGTTTGTCCACCGATATCATAACTAGGAGAATAAGGAATAAGTAAGTCACCTTTGAAATCCTTCTCTTTATTCTCAATCGTGACCTTTAGCATAAATCCTTTGCCATCCATTACTTTGCCATCCAAACCAGCTTCTGTTGTAATTTTTATGCCGGATGTACTTGCTGCATTTGCTTCTTTCACAATAAAAGTGGTGGCCAAAAATAAAATAAAGCAGATGATTAAAACTTTTTTGACTTTTCGCAAACTGTGTTTCCCCCATTTTTTATTTTTTCATTCTATTTAATAGACGATTGGTAATAGTTTTCACCCTACACCAAATTAGAAAAATTTCATAATGTAATTTTACAATATACTATACTTTTTATACATATTTTTTGTAAAATTTTTCTTCTTTTGTTATTAGACGAAGGAAATGGTCGAAAGGTTTTATATGCCAGAAACTATTTTTTAGTATTTTCGAATCAAAAACTCCTGTTTGTGAAAGTTAACAGGAGTTTTAGTATATATCCGTTATTGATTTGGTTACTTTTCGGACGAATTGATAGCAAAAGCATCCTTATAATCAAACAAAAATCTAATTTATATGTCATCTAGCCATTTTATCAGCCACTCTTGCTCTTTTTTCAGCCAAACCAAAAACTAATGAATATGAAATAAAATTAGAATACTTGCTGGAATCGCAATTAAAAGCGCGCCGATTATTTTCATGCGCATGCCTGATAAACTATTTAGAAATAGATTTTCTTCTTCTAAAGTAAGCAGATTTCCCCAGTCTGCTTCCTCCATTTTTTTAGCTGGTAAGGAGTCTCCAAGTTGAACATAGGCATGATGTTCTACAAGATGTCCTTTTATCATTAAGGCAATTCCTCCAATAAGAACAAGTAAAACAACGCATTGAATAATCATACGTTTTCCCTCCGAAAAATAAAGTAATATGCTACTTTTTATTGTTCTACTTATTCTTATTTTTATTACGCCTTTGCAAATATTTAACAATCAAAAAAACAGCCAATAAATAAATGCCGCAAAGTTTCCTTTGCGACATCTATGTAAATTCACTTTTTACTCTTCACTTTCTTCTACTAATGTTGAAAACAAGCCATATACATATCTTTCTGGATCAAAGCTTTGGAGATCATCCATTTTTTCTCCTAAACCAACAAATTTTACTGGAATATGCAACTCGTTGCGAATTGCAAGCACGATACCACCTTTAGCTGTGCCATCCAATTTAGTTAAGACAATCCCACTTACATTTGTTGTTTCTTTAAACGTTTTCGCCTGTACTAATGCATTTTGTCCAGTTGTCGCATCTAGCACGAGTAGAACTTCATGGGGAGCACCTGGAACCTCTCTCTCAATAACTCGTTTTACTTTCTCTAGCTCTTTCATTAGATTCACTTTGTTTTGCAGTCTTCCAGCTGTATCACAAAGAAGAATATCTGCTTGACGAGATTTTGCAGCCTGTACTGCATCGAACATAACTGCTGCTGGATCAGAGCCTTCAGTATGCTTAATGACGTCCACTCCGACACGATCTCCCCACACCTCTAATTGTTCAATAGCTCCAGCGCGGAAAGTATCTCCTGCAGCAAGTAAAACCTTTTTGCCTTCTTCTTTAAACTTATGGGCAAGCTTACCGATTGTCGTTGTTTTTCCTACTCCATTGACACCTACAAAAAGAATCACCGTTAAGCCGTCTGCTTGCATATTAATTGTAGAAGATTCGTCTTCTCCGTTCTGATAAATAGCAACGAGCTTTTCTGAAATAACATCCTGGACTTCTTTTGGATCTTGGATGTTTTTTCGCTTGACTTCATTTTTTAATTCATCAATTAGCTCCATAACTGTTTCAAAGCCAACATCTGCGCCAATTAATATTTCTTCCAGCTCTTCAAAGAAATCTTCGTCTACTTTACGATAACGAGAAACGAGATCATTGACTTTTTCGGAAAAATTATTTCTTGTTTTCGATAATCCCTCTTTAAACTTCTCGGTTACTGTACTCGTCTGCTGAGACATTTTTTCTTTTAACTTTTTAAAAAAACTCAATTATTATCCCTTCTTTCATTTAGGTTTTTTTTTATAAAGTTTATTGATATGCCCCGTGGTTATGTAAGTTTTCTTTCTATTAACGATTTAGGATTAAATTTCACAAGGCCAATTACTAAGCTATTCTGTAGGAGGAATTGGCCTTGGAAACTAAAAATTATTAACTAGAAGTATTAGTGTCTGCAAAAGGATTATGCATTAGCTACTAACTCATTCGTTTCACTTAAGCGTACGGAAACTAGCTTTGATACGCCAGATTCTTGCATCGTTACCCCATAAAGAACATCGGCTTCTTCCATTGTTCCTTTGCGATGGGTAATGACAATAAATTGGGTTTCATGGCTATATCGTTTTAAATAGGAACTAAATCGAAATACATTCGCTTCATCCAATGCTGCTTCGACCTCATCCAAGATACAAAAAGGAACAGGTCTCACTTTCAGAATCGAGAATAATAAAGCAATAGCAGTTAGCGCTCTTTCTCCACCAGATAACAGACTTAAGTTCTGTAGCTTTTTCCCTGGTGGCTGGGCAACTATCTCTACTCCTGTGTTTAAGAGATCTTCTGGATTTGTTAAAACTAAATCTGCACTTCCTCCACCAAATAAGCTTTGAAAGACAGTTTCAAAATGCTCTTTTATGCCTTCAAATGTTTGTTCAAAGCGATTTTTCATTTCTTCATCCATTTCATCAATTACTTGATAAAGAGTATCTTTCGCTTCTTCTAAATCTGTTTTCTGCTCCAGAAGAAACTCATATCTTTCCGAAATTCGTTCATATTCCTCGATAGCACCAAGATTGACAGTGCCGAGCTCTTCCATCGCTAATTTAATAAGCTTCACCTTTTTACGCGCTTCCTCTACTTCTAACGTTAAAGGATAATCTAACTTTGCTCCTTCATACGTTAATAAGTATTCCTCACGTAAATTAGTTAATCGTGTATCTAGTTCTACATCTACACGGTTCAATTTTACTTCTTCATCTTTTAAAGCCTGGACGATACCTCTGTGAAGTCTGCGCTGCTCCTTCGTTTCAAGCTCCAGCTCTTCTAATCGCATTTGCTTTTGCAATCTTTCCTCTCTACGCAAAGAGATTAGCTGGATAGTTTCTTGCTTTTCATGCAACTTTTGCTCTGCTGCTTCTTCTAGCGTCGCTTCTCCAGAATGCGAATTGCTCATTTCAGAAGAAAGCAAGCGAAGATCTTCACTGACAAGCTTCCATTTTTCTTCCGTTGCTTGATGTTCTTGCAAAATGGTCGCAAGCTTCTCTTTCTCATGTCTAAGCTTTTCTTTTTTTGCCGCAGACTGGATCCTTAGGTCGCTAATTGCATTTACTACCGATTCTTTGGAAACAGATTGTTTATTCTTTTGCTCTGTTAATAAGGCAATCTCTTTATCCAATTCAGTAAGTTTTTTATTCTGTTCTTCAAGCTCTTTTTGTAAATCCGTTCTTCTTTTTAGAAGAAGCTCTTGCTCTTGATTAGAATCTGCCTTATTCCGATCATATAGCGACAATTTATCATTCATGGCTCTTTCTTCAAATTCAACTTCTTTTAAATCATCTTTCCATGTTTGAATTTGGAAACGAAGATCCTCGACTTTTAATCGAGCTTCTTCCATGGTTGATTCTTCTGTTTGCAATGCCGCTTTTCCCTTTTTCAGCTGTTCCTCAAGCTTAAGAGATGTTTTGTCCATTTCAAAAATCTTTTTCTTCAGCTCTTCCAATTCACCTTTTCTGGTGATGATAGATGCTTGCTTTTGCTTGATTGCTCCCCCTGTCATGGAACCACCAGGATTAACAATTTCTCCGTCTAATGTAACAAAGCGGGAACGATACTGAAGGATTTTCGCCATTTCATTGGCACCCTTTAAGTCCTTGGTTATAACGACATTTCCAAGTAAACTGCGCATAATTTCGCGATATTGACTATCATAGTTAATCAAATCTGCCGCAATGCCAATAAACGCAGGATGACCTTGAATTAGCCTTAGTTGCGAATCGGAAAGGGATTTTCCTTTAATAACATTCATTGGTAAAAAAGTAGCTCGTCCATAACCGTTTTTCTTCAAATACGCAATTGCCTCGCGACCATTTTGTTCTGTTTCCACAACAATATGCTGCATCGAACCACCTAAAGCAATTTCCAAGCTCACACTATATTCCTTTGGCACTTGCATTAATTCTGCAACTGCTCCTCTAATGCCGTGCAAAGACTTGCCTCTTGCTTTAAGAACTTCCTTAACTCCTTGGAAAAATCCAGAATAATCGTCTTCCAATTCCTCCAACATTTCTTTTCTCGATTTTGCCTGCTGGGCAAACTGGTAGGATTGATAAAGAGACTTTTCCACTTGTTGAACTTTTGCCTCTATTCCCGCAAAATGACTTTGTTTTTCTTTCCAAGCTGTCGACCATCTCTCTAGTTCGTCAGAAAGCTCCTTAAGCTTTGCTGAAATACTTGTCTTTTTTTCCTGAATACGGACACGCTCATTTGTATAATTAACATTTTCCTCATCAAGCTGAGATGTTCTCTTTTCCTGATTCTCTAATTGCTGGTTAACCGAATTTAGTTCATTTTTAGATGCTGCTTGATTGCTTACTATGTCTATATAGTCACTTTTTAACATTTCAATTTTCTCTTCTAAATTCTCGTTAAAAAGGGCCAGATTTTTCTCGTTAACCTTTAATGTGTCTTCAATTTCCTTTGATTCTGCTTGTAATTCATAAACAAGCTTTTGTTGAGTTTCTTTTTGCGAAACGAGTGCTGCTACTCTTTCCTGTAACTCCACTTTACTTTTTTCAAGCTGATCGCGATTTTGTGTAGCATTCTTTTTTCTTTCTTTTAATACTTCTTTTCTACCTTCAAGCTTCTCTAGTTCCTCACTGACTAAAAGAAGTACTTGCTGTAGATCATCAATCGATTCATCAAGAGCTGCTACCTCGTTTTTCCCTTCCTCCATTTTTGCTTCTTTACTTTGGAGCAAAGAGGATAACTTTAACTCTTCTTGTTTATAGGCCTCTAGCTGCTTGGAGATTGCTTCAAATCGCTCATGTGCCTCTTCAATATCATGAACCATTAAGGCTACCTCAATTGATTCAAGATTTTCTCGATGATGCAAATATTCTTTTGCCATGGAGCTTTGAATTTTTAATGGCTCCACCTGACTCTCTAATTCGTGTAATATATCATTTACACGATTAAGGTTATCTTGTGTTTCAACAAGCTTCCCTTCTGCTTTTTTCTTACGTGTTTTGTATTTTAATACACCTGCTGCCTCTTCAAATATAGACCTGCGATCCTCTGCCTTACTATTTAAAATTTCCTCGACTTTCCCTTGACTAATGATAGAAAAAGCCTCTCTTCCCAGTCCAGAATCCATAAATAAATCAACAATATCTTTTAAGCGACATGATTGTTTATTAATTAAAAAGTCACTTTCTCCTGAACGATAAACACGTCTTGTTACACTTACTTCATGATAATCCAATGGAAGAAAATGATCCTCATTCTCTAACGTTAATGTTACTTCCGCAAAGTTAACTGCTTTTCGTGAGTCACTCCCTGAAAAAATAACATCCTCCATCTTACTTCCACGCAAGGATTTAGCTGACTGCTCGCCAAGAACCCAGCGAATTGCATCGGTAATATTACTTTTCCCACTTCCGTTGGGGCCAACCACTGCCGTTACACCAGGCACAAAATCGACTGAAATTCGATCTGCAAATGACTTAAATCCGATAATATCCAACCGTTTTAAGAACATACCCTCACCCCGATTCCTTCTTGTTTCTCTAGTTGCATTAATCGTCTATGCGTAATATCAAACACTTTATTTTTCACTTTCCGCCTTTAACATCAATAATGATTTTTGCGCTGCCTGCTGCTCCGCTTCTTTCTTCGAGCGTCCCATACCAGTACCAAGCTCACGATTATTTAAAAACACTTGGGAAATAAACTCCCTATTATGAGCTGGTCCCTTTTCAAGAAGTATTTTATACTCGATTGTACCAACAGCATCTCTTTGAACATATTCTTGCAGTTGACTTTTAAAATCCATCACATGAGAAAAAGCACCGTTATTAATTTTCGGAAAAATTACTTCCTCTAAAAATACTACCACTGAATCTAATCCTTGATCTAAATAAAGAGCACCAACAAACGCTTCAAATACATCAGCAAGTAACGCTGGTCTCGTTCTTCCCCCAGTCATTTCCTCGCCTTTACCTAATAGCACATAGTTGCCAAAGGAAAGTTCATTAGCAAATGAAACTAGCGATGGTTCACAAACAATTGCTGCACGCAATTTGGTTAGTTCCCCTTCACTCATCATTGGGAATTTCTTAAAGAGAAATTTAGAAACCGTCAATTCTAACACGGCATCACCAAGAAATTCTAATCTTTCATTGTCTTCATGTGGTTTTCTTCGATGCTCATTCACATATGATGAATGGGTAAAAGCCTGCTTCAATAGTTTTTCGTCTGTAAAATGAATCCCTATTTTATCTTGTAGTTCCTTCATTTTTTTTTCATTTGGTCGAACGGTTCTTTTGTCTTTTCGATTGCCTCGCATTTTGCCTCCACCTTAGCACTAAGTTTACAATTCATTTCAAGTTTAAGTAAAAAAGATAAAAAACGCAAAGAAACTTGGAAAGTTTTTTCTCTCCAAGCCTTTTCTATGACAGAAATCGGGCTACCACTAGGGAAATAACCCCGCTTCACATAAGAAAAACTATTTTATCCATTTTATCCGCTTATTAAAATACGTTTGAACAGCTAAAAACTAGTCTGTTCCATTTAACTTGAACATACCTTTATATTATAGGCATTTAGTTATTAGTATACATCAAACAAACGGAGATTGTCATCTATTCTTAGGGGTAAAAAACCCTACAGTAGTTGTTTTTTGCTGATAATCTACTATACAAAATTAAAAGCCCCGTGGTTAGCGGAGCTTTTAAACATTGACTAGCGATTACTTATGTAATTCACAGCATCACCAACTGTAGAAATCTTTTCAGCATCGTCGTCAGAAATTTCCATATCGAACTCATCTTCTAATTCCATAACAAGTTCAACTACATCAAGAGAATCAGCGCCTAAATCATCTTTGAAAGAAGCTTCTAGAGTTACCTCAGATTCTTCTACGCCAAGACGATCTACAACGATTTTTGTTACACGCTCTAATACATCTGCCATTTATTTCACCTCCCCTCAAATGCATTATAGAGTATTTTAACGAAATAATAAATGAGAACTTTTTTAACTTTCGCTGTTCCTTTTATCTGCTAGCGTTCTCCTATTATTTACGACTAGTTTTTCCCATAGTAAAGGAAAAATTACATATACATGCCACCATCAATATGCAATGTTTGGCCAGTGATATAGCTGCTGTCTTCAGAGGCTAAAAACACAACTGCATTCGCAATATCTTCAGGTCGACCAAATTGACCGAGTGGAATTTGGGTAAGCATGCTATTTTTCACTTCTTCTGTTAGCTTATCCGTCATATCTGTCGTTATAAATCCAGGTGCAACTGCATTAACGGTTATATTTCGTTGTGCAAGCTCTTTGGCAGTCGTTTTTGTAAATCCAATAACACCTGCTTTAGCTGCAACATAATTGGCTTGTCCAGGATTCCCTGTTACCCCAACAATGGAAGTAATGTTAATAATTCTTCCTTTTCTTTGCTTCATCATTGGTCTTGTTACGGCTTTTGTACAAAGGAAAACACCTTTAAGATTTGTATTAATAACATCATCCCATTCAGAATCTTTCATACGCATTAATAAATTATCCCTTGTAATCCCCGCATTATTGACTAAAATATCAATGCTGCCAAACGCTTCTAAAGCCTCTTTCATCATCGCATTCACAGAATCACCATCGGATACATCACATTGAATACTAATTGCTTTTCTGCCTAGAGCTTCAATTTCCTTAACGACTTCATTGGCACGATCGACACTTCCTGCATAGTTAACAACAATGTCTGCACCTTGCTTCGCTAACTCAATCGCAATGGATCTCCCAATTCCTCGAGATGCTCCAGTGACAACAGCAACTTTACCAGCTAATTTCACTTACATATCCCCCTTTAGTTCTTCTGCAACCTTCTTACTTGTTTCGATATCATTAACAGCATATACTTTCGCTTTGCGATCAATCTTTTTAATTAAACCTGAAAGGACTTTACCAGGACCGATTTCAATAAAAGTATCTACTCCTAAATCAAGCATTTTACGAACAGAATCCTCCCATAATACAGAAGAATACAATTGTTCTACAAGCTTTGTTTTTATTTCTTCCTGATCATGAATTGGCTCTGCCGTTACATTGGCGATAACAGGAATTTCCGCATCTTTTAATGTTAATTCATCCAATACCGCAGCAAATTTTTCCGCCGCTGGCTTCATTAAGGCTGAATGGAAAGGACCACTTACTTCTAGTGGAATTGCACGCTTTGCTCCTGCTTCCTTTGCTTTTTCTCCGGCTAATTCAACCCCTTTTGTGGAACCTGAGATTACAATTTGACCAGGACAGTTAAGGTTTGCTAGCTGTACAGAATCACCAGCATCAGAAACTTTTCTTGTCACAGCTGTCAATTGCTCTCTGTCTAAGCCCAGCACTGCTGCCATCGCACCTTCACCTGCTGGAACTGCTTCTTGCATATATTCCCCGCGCTTACGAACTGCATATACCGCATCTTCAAAAGACAGCACCCCTGCTGCCACTAACGCAGAATATTCACCTAAGCTATGTCCTGCTACATAATCAGCTTCTATATGAAACTGTTTGAAATGCTCATATATTGCCATACTCGTTGTAAGCAATGCTGGCTGTGTATTATGCGTTAGCGTAAGCTCTTCCTTTGGTCCTTCAAAAATTAATTGCGATAAATCAACGTTTAATTTTTGATTAGCTACTTTAAATAAATTTGCTGCCGGTTCAAATTGTTCAAATAAATCTTTTCCCATTCCCACTCCTTGGGAGCCTTGTCCTGGAAAAACAAAAGCAATTTTAGCCATTTATTTCTACTCTCCTTCTTCTTCCTATTCGAGACCTGTGTTTACGTTGCTTCTATATAATTTACGCTTCATGCTCCATTGCATCCTTGATCTGATTTACTACACCAGATTGCACAAACTCTCTTGTTTGTCTGATTGCACTGAAGATTGCTTGGCTGTCAGATGAACCATGTGCTTTGATTACTGGAGCATTTAAGCCAAATAAAGCAGCTCCCCCATACTCCGAATAATCCAATTTATTTTTTATTTGTTTTAAATTCGGCTTTAATACAGCTGCAGCCATTTTTGAAGTAAAACTGCTCATTAACTCTGTCTTAATCATTTTAAACATCGACATCGCTGTACCTTCTACTGTTTTTAAAATCATATTTCCTGTAAATCCGTCTGTAACAGCAACATCACATACTCCATCAAGCAAATCACGTGCTTCCATATTTCCGATGAAATGGATATTAGTATTTTGGAGAAGGTCAAAGGTTTTCTTTGTTAATTCATTGCCCTTTTTTTCTTCTGTACCAATATTCAATAAGCCAACTCTTGGTTTTGAAATTCCTCTAACCTTTTCTGAATAGATGCTTCCCATCATTGCATACTGAACTAAGTTTTCTGGTTTGGCGTCTACATTTGCACCAACATCTAATAAAAGAAATCCTTCTCCACCAATAGTCGGTAAAGTTGGAGCAAGTGCTGGTCGATCTATGCCTTCCATTCTACCGACTACAAATAATCCAGTTGCCATTAGCGCACCTGTATTACCTGCAGAGATAAATGCGTCTGCTCTATTTTCCTTTACTTCTGTTGCACCAAGAACCATACTCGCTGTTTTTTTTCTGCGTACTGCTCTTACTGGTTCGTCTGTTGCTAAAATTTGCTCTTCTGTATGTAAAATATGGATTCTTTCTTTATTGGTAAGAAAAGATTGAATCTGCTTTTCATCTCCAACAAGAAGTATTTCTAAATCTGAAAAAGCTTCAATTGCTTTTTGAGCACCAATTACTATTTCTTTTGGGGCATTGTCTCCGCCCATTGCATCGATTGCAATTTTCATCATAACGATTGCTCCTTTATTTTTTGGCACGGTACATATCAAATTCACCTTTAAAAACTAGCTCCGTGTTCACGTAACTATTAACTTCTACCGTTGTTCTTCCCGTTATACTATCTATATGACTTACTTTTGCTTTTGCAATAATTCGTTCACCTAAATTTACTGATCTTGTAAAATGAATATTGGCTTTAGCTGTAAGTGCAAGTTCATCGTTTATTACAGCAACAGCAAGAGAATTAGCTTGTGCAAAGAGATGATGTCCCCTTGCTATTCCATTCCTTGTAAAGACATGTTCTTGTTGTACCTCAAAGATAGATATAGCTGAATGATCTAATTCCATATCGATTATTTCGCCAATTACTTCTTCAATCGGCAATGCTTTCACTTCATCTTCAAGTGATTTTTTTGCCACATTTTTAATTCGCTCTCTAAGCTCTGGAATGGATAATTCTAACCGATCTAATCTTATTGTCTGTACACTAACAGAGAATTTTTCCGCTAATTCCTCGTCTGTAATAAAAGGTGTTTCTTTAATTGTCTCCACTAACAGCTGTTGCCGTTCTCGCTTGTTTCTCTTCATTTATTAACACCACCGCACTATTAAGACTAGGTACTAATAGTAGTATATAATTTATGAAGTTGGAATGCAAGCCGAAGTTTTGGTGCCAAATTGCTAGTGGAGATTTTGGAAATGCCACTCTCTCATAATCCCAAAGTATGCCCGTTGATTTCCACTTAAACCTACTGAGAGTTTGAATTAGAATTTGTAAGACTATCCCATCAAATTGCTAGTTATTTACTGGGAAATATTGTTCTGCTAATCTAATTTTCCGCCGTTTAAGACACCTGTTTCTTTCAAAGTATCTCTTAGTGCTTTATAGTCGTCATTTTGCCAAAATGCAACAGATTCAATTAAGATGGTTGCGTCATTTCTAGCTGTTTCTAGGATGCGATAATCGTGCACCATATCTCCCATTTTAAATTCTGGCAGTCCGCTTTGTTTTTTCCCAAAGAAATCGCCTGGTCCTCTTAATTCTAAGTCCTTCTCACTTAACACGAAACCGTCGCCTGTTTCGGTCATGATTTTCATTCGTTCTTTTCCAACATCTGTTTTCGGATCTGCAATTAGGACACAATAGGACTGTGCATCTCCTCGTCCAACTCTCCCTCTAAGCTGATGCAATTGCGATAATCCGAACCGTTCTGCATCATACACGAGCATAAACGTCGCATTTGGAACGTTAACACCAACCTCAACAACCGTTGTACTTACAAGAACTTGAATATCATTTTGACTAAACTGTTTCATCATTTGATCCTTTTCATCTGCATGGAGCTTTCCGTGCATCAATCCAACCTTATATCTTCCGTGGAAAAATGTGGATAGCATTGCATGAACATCTATGGCATTCTGGACATCTAGTTTCTCCGATTCCTCGATTAATGGACAAATTACATAGGCTTGTCTTCCTTGCTGAAGCTCTTTCTCCATAAACTGCAAAATTCTTGTTAACATATCATGCTTTACCCAATATGTTTCAATATTTTTGCGCCCTGCAGGCATTTCATCAATAATACTGACATCCATTTCTCCAAATACAGTAATGGCAAGAGTTCTTGGAATGGGGGTTGCTGTCATAAACAGAACGTCTGGATTTTCGCCCTTTTCTCGGAGTATTCTTCTTTGCTCCACGCCAAAACGGTGCTGCTCATCTGTGATAACTAACCCTAATGATTGAAATTCAACATCATCTTGAATTAGTGCATGTGTACCTATTAAAATATCGATCTTTCCCTCTTTTAATTGGGAAAGCAACTCTTTTCTCTTTTTTCCTTTAACAGAGCTTGTTAACAATCCGCATGTTACCCCGAAAGCAGAAAAGATTTGATGAAGAGAATCTGCATGCTGCTCTGCAAGAATTTCCGTCGGCGCCATTAATGCACCCTGATGACCAGAAAGAATAGATGCATATAAAACGATGGCAGCAACAATTGTTTTTCCCGATCCTACATCTCCTTGCAAGAGGCGGTTCATTCGCACCTCTGCTTTCATATCTGTTAAAATTTCGTTTACGACTCTTTTTTGAGCATTTGTTAACGGGAAAGGAAGAGCTTCTATAAACGTTGTTAGTTTCTCAAGAGAATAACGCTGACTTTTTCCGCCTGAATGCTCTCTTTCGTATTTTCTTAATGCACTCATTTTTAATTGGAATAAGAGAAATTCCTCGTATACAAACCTTCTTCTTGCTTGGGTTAGGTCTTCCCTTTTTTCAGGAAAATGGATAATTTGCAATGCTTCCTTCCTTGGAAGAAGCCGATATTTTGTTAGCATCGAAGCGGGAAAGTTTTCTTCGATTAGATGGGCATATTGACTTAAGGCAGACGAAATATATTTCCGTAAATTTTTGACGGTCATATTCCCCTTAACCGCATAAACTGGTTCAAATAAATGCCCTTTTTGGTTACTGCCAATTTGCAAATGATTTGCCGTTATTGTTTGGCGATGCTGATCCCATTTTCCTGTTACGGTAATCAATTCTTGGACAGCTAATTTGCTTTTCAAATAGGGTTGATTAAAGAATACGACCGTAATTAAATAATGTTCTACCAATAGTTTTATCGTTAATCTCGATTTCTTTCTTCCATAAAAAATAAGGGACGGTTCACTATGAACCTTCCCTTCCACCGTCACTTTTTCTTCATGCTTGATTTCTTCGAGGTTTTTCAGACGATAATCCTCATAGCGATAAGGAAAATATTCTAGCAAATCATTAATTGTATGAATATTCATTTCTTCTAATTGTTTTTTTGTTCCAGGTCCGACGCCCTTTATCTGTTCAACGGATTGCTGTAAAGACTCATTCACTTGTTAGCGGCAGCTGTGCTACCAAAGATTTCAGCTTCCAGTCTGCGACCAGTTGGTGTTGCTGCCAACCCTCCCCGTGCTGTTTCTTTCAGTGCTGTCGGCATTGCCTGACCAATTCGGTACATACTATCAATTACTTCATCACAAGGAATGCGGCTTTTAATACCTGCAAGCGCCATATCCGCTGCAATCATTGCATTCGCGGCACCCATTGCATTTCGCTTTACACAAGGAACTTCCACTAAACCAGCCACTGGATCACAAACTAAACCAAGCATATTCTTTAACGTAATAGCCATCGCATGTGCTGATTGTTCTGGGGTTCCCCCCGCCATTTCTACAATTGCGGCAGCAGCCATTCCAGCAGCAGAACCAACTTCTGCCTGACATCCGCCTGCTGCACCAGAAATGGATGCGTTATTTGCTACTACAAATCCAAAAGCTCCAGAAGTAAAAAGAAATGAAATCATCTGCTCTCTTGTTGGATTCAGCTTATTTTGCACGGCAAATAATGTCCCAGGCACAACACCTGCAGAACCAGCTGTTGGAGTTGCACAAATCATTCCCATGGCAGCATTTACTTCATTTGTTGCAACAGCTTTACTTACTGCGTCTAAAATAATTTCTCCAGACAGAAATTGGCCTTTTTTAATATAGTTTTGGAGCAACACAGCATCTCCACCAGTTAATCCTGAATGAGAAACCACTCCATTTAATCCTCTTTCGACCGCTTGCTCCATAACCTGAAGATTTGTTTCCATCTGGGATACAATTTCTTCTCTTGTTTTTCCAGTTACTTTCATTTCTTGTTCTATCATCATTTCGGAAATCGGTAAATTTCTAGTTGTTGCTATCTCTACCAATTCTGCTACGTTACGAAACATATTTACCCCTCCCTCTTTATTCCACAATCGTTGTGACTTTTTCAATCGAATCCAATTGTTCAAGTTCTCTTAATATCGATTCTTCTATATTTTGGTCGACTTCAATTGTCATCAAAGCCAATTTCCCTTTTTCTTTACGGCTAACCTCCATATGACCAATATTTATTTCATATTTAGCCAATACATTTGCAACCTTTGCAATTGCTCCGAAGCGATCATTATGGACAACCAATATCGCAGGATGATGCCCAGAAAGCTTTAACTGAAAACCATTAAGCTCCGTAATTTCAATTTTTCCACCGCCAATCGAAATGCCAACTAGCTCCATTTCTCCATGTTCGTCTCCTAGGTGAATTTTAGCTGTATTCGGATGCTCTGGGATGGCTTCTTCTATATGAAATGCTACCTGTATTCCATGCTGTTCTGCAATTTCTAATGATTCTTTAATGCGTTCATCAAATGTATCAAAATCAAGAATTCCGCCAATGATAGCTACATCTGTACCATGCCCTTTATACGTTTCAGCAAATGAACCGTATAAATGAATATTTACCCATTTCGGTTCTCTTTCAAAAAGATTTCGCGCCACTCTTCCAATCCTTGCTGCGCCAGCTGTATGAGAACTGGACGGACCAATCATGACCGGACCAATGATATCAAAAACACTTTTATATTTCATGGATTTTATCTCCCCTTAAATGCCCTAAAATCATTTTCAGTAATATGCTGTTTCAATTCATTACACTATATAATATCATACTATATTAATATATGGTTCTAATTCTTATCGTTCGTTTGAGTCAAGTATTTGTGGGAGAAATTTTTTATCGTCGGAATTTCTCTCTTTTTCAGTGTGTTTGCTATCTCTATTGTTAACGCTTTCTATACTTACTCTATTTATAGT